>JBHELA010000047.1:0-4156 GCA_041859005.1 Ignavibacteria bacterium | reverse complement strand
CTCTTTCATGTTGATTTCCAACAAGGATTCTTTCTTTGCCGAAAGGTTCGACCAGATTACGGGCAGTGATATTAAGATAAAATTTGAGAACGATTCGCTTAAATATGTTGATGTGTATAAAAACTCTTCAAGCATTTATTTTGCTTTCGAAAACAACAAGGCAAACGGCGTGAACCTTGTGGATGGTGAGAATATGTATATTACTTTTAACTCTCAGCAGCAGGTTTCAAAGATTAAGGTTGAAAAGAATGTACGCGGCAAATTTGTCCCCGAAGCAAAAATGGCAGAAGTCTCAACACGGCTCACGGGTTTTAATCTGCGGAGCGATAAACCAATCAGGAAATAATTGATGCCGGAAAAACAATCTGTAAATACTAATAGCAATCAAACAGTTAAAATGGGGTTTCAGTCAATTCCTGTTTATATCTGGTTTATGCTTATAGTTTTTGTTTCCGGTATGGTTCTCTTTCTTGCTTTTCGCCTTGCCTTGCTTTTCCTGAATTATGAGCAGGTAAAAGATGTACCGGTTAACATTGTAATGTACGCCGTCTTTAATCGCGGCAGCCTTTTTGATTCCGTAGTCAACTCATACATTCTGATAATTCCTTTTCTATGGCTGTCTTATGCTTATATGTTCAAAGTAAAGAAGAGTTGGTTTTATTCCTTAACCGTAATTGTAATTAATGTTTTCTATGTTATATCTATTTCGCTGATGAGCCTTGATATCCCTTATTTCTCATACTTTAATTCTCGTCTTACCAATGGTGTCCTTAGCTGGTTCGATGAACTCTGGCTCAGCGTCTATGCAAGGTTGTCTGTCCCCGTTTATTATCCTTATTTGTTTGCATCAATTGTAATATCTGTCTTGTTTTGCTTCTGGATTAGATATGTTGCAAGAAAGACTATATACCATCCTAGCGGAGGATCTGACAGCTTCACAAAGAAGATTTTCGTATTTGCTTTCGTCGGCGTTCTGCTTTTTTTCGGTATCCGTGGTGAGTATAGGACAAATGATTTACCGCTGAATGTTTCAAACTCATTTTTCTCCGATTACTCGCTTCCAAATCAGATTGGATTGAACCCTGTTTACAGTTTTGTAAGCAGCTTTAAACCGAAGAATAAAGAGCTCTTTAAAAATAATAATTTTATAGAACTCACTCAGAAGTATCTGAATATTAAAAGACAATATGATTCACCCGTCGCAAGAGATGTTAATTTCAACTCAAGGGCATCGGCTAATCCAAACGTTGTTCTGTTCATTGTAGAAAGCCTGAGCGCCGTAAAGTTCAAACGCTATGGCTACAAAGAAAACATAATGCCGTTTATGGACAGCCTTGCAAACGTTTCGGCGAGTTTTGATAATGTTTATACCGCATGCGTTCATACATATGATGGTATTTATTCCACGCTGTTCTCGATGCCTGCAGGGCTTAATATTAAGGCAATGACAAATCCTGTTACAACGTCACAAAAGCACTCGGGGATTTCTAACGTTTTAAAACAAAATGGATATCATACTGCTTTCTTCTGTACGGGCAATAAACAGTTTGATAACATGAATGACTTTCTCTTAAATAATGACTTTGATTATATCTTTAGTCAGGATGAATACCCGCCCGAATTTAATGTTACTGAATGGGGAGTACCCGACCATATTATGTTTGATTATTCTTTGAATAGGTTTAATGAGTTCTATAAATCAGGAAAGCCCTTCTTTGCCTCATATATGACTGTTTCAACTCATGAATCAATAGCCATTCCCGACTGGGTGCCTTTTAAACCTTCATCGGACGACGAATACGACCGCCGTTTTCAGTATTTTGATTGGTCGGTTTCTGAATTTATGAAAGCCGCACAAAACACTGATTGGTTTGATAACACTATTTTTGTCTTTATTGCTGACCATGGTCAGAATTTTGAACAGACTTATGATATGTCACTATCATACCACCATACCCCGTTGATTATGTATGCTCCGAAACTTATCACTCCTCAGAGGTTTGAAAAACCGGGATTGCAGATCGATATGTTCCCGACGCTTATGGGTTATCTTCATATTCCATACGTCAATAATACACTTGGTGTTGACCTTAGAAATGAAAGACGTAAATTTGCTTTCTTCTGCACCGATAATAAAATCGGATGCTTGAATGACGAGTTCTTTCTTGTGCTCCGCAGTGACGGACCTAACTCGCTTTATAAATACAGAAACAAAGATAGGAATAATTATATTAAAGAAAATCAGGAACTTGTGAACGAAATGAAAAGATATGCAACTGCCATGATTCAGACTTCCTACTGGCTCGGTGACCATAATTTACTCTCTCTTCCGTTGAATAAAATCCCCGAAATATTTGCAAAAGAGGATTAAAATACTCGTTGTTCAGATAGGTAAGTACGGAGATATGATTCTCACTACTCCTCTTTTCAAAGAACTTAAAAGAATCTTCCCCGATTCCGAGCTGTCGGTTCTTGCAAGTTCAAGAAACTCGGATATATCAAGGAATCTTAACTGCGTTGATTATACTTACGAATACAGCAAGAAAATTATGTTAACACCAAAGCTGATATTTACACTTAGAAGAAAAACTTTTGACTACTGGATAGATACTAAAGATGAGTATTCAAGTACCTCTAATATTCTTGAAAGATTTTGTAGGGCAAAAACATCTCTCGGTTTTAATTTTAAGGAAAAAGTTTTTGATGTTAATCTTCAGAATTTTGTTGTGGGTGAGCACAGAATTGATATTAATCTGTCACCCGTGAACTACTTGTCTGAAAGTAATCAATATAAAAGAATATTACCTCATTTAGATATACCTTTGCCGGATTCTGAAAGCATTTCTGATAAACTTAATATAATCGGCGGGAAATATATTCTCTTAAATCTCTCAGCTGGCATTAATTACCGCGCCCTCGCTATCGTGAAGTGGATTGAACTTGTTAATAATATTGATACGGAAAAAAACATTTTAATTACGGGAATTGAAAAAGATTACGACAATATAAATACTATCCTAAAATCTGTAGATGGGAAAAAGTTTTATTTCATTAAAACAAAAAACATTTTTGAACTTGCAGAAGTGATAAAAAGAGCTGACTTGCTCGTTACTCCCGATACTGCCGCCGTACATCTTGCATCATGTTTTGATACTCCAATAGTCTGTTTTTATAACAACGTGAAATGGAATCAGAAAAAGTTTGCACCTCTTTCCAAGAAGCAACGGATTGTTGTTTCTGATAATGAGAATTCTTTTGACAGTATTTCTTCCGTAGAACTGCTCACTGCGGTTAATGAGTTACTCCCCTAATACTTTCTCATAAAAATTCTCGTAAACACCGATTATCTTTTCCTCGTTATAGAACTCTGCTCTTTCTCTTGAATTCTTCTGAAACAACCGATACTTTTTATCGTTAGAAAGGAGTTCTACTGCATATTTTGCCATTCTCTCAACGTCGCCGAATTCAGCAATGTAACCTGTCTTTCCGTGAAGGTTTAATTCAGGCAGACCGCCTACGCTCGAGGAAATTACAGGAACTTCGCAGCTCATTGCTTCAAGAGCCGATAGCCCGAAACTTTCAGACTGTGAGGGCATTATGAACAAATCTGCTATGGAAAGTATTTCCGGCAGTGAATCTTGCTTACCCATAAACTTGACGTGTTCTGTTATACCAAGTTCTCTGCAGAGCCTTTCGCATTCGCTTCTTTCTGGACCGTCGCCTACGAGTATTAATTTAGCCTTGATGCTCTTCCTTACTAATGAAAATATTTTTATTACATCTGGCACTCTCTTCACAGGCCTGAAGTTCGATACGTGTATCAGTATCCTTTCGTCGATGCCTGCGAAATTACCCCGGAAGCAGTCTGAGCCTTTATCTGTCTTTCTTTTGTATTTTTCTGTGTCTATGAAATTAGGTATCACTTCAATATCTTTCTCAACCGAGTAACTCGAAATGGTTTTATCTTTCAGAAATTTCGATACTGCTGTTACTCCGTCTGATTGCTCTATGCTGAACTTCATCGTGGAAAGAAAACTCGGCTCAAGTCCGACAAGTGTTATATCGGTTCCGTGTAGCGTTGTTATCACCTTTATGTTCTTTCCGTCCTTGCTCTCGCTCTTGAGTATTTCTCTCGCAAGATATGCGCTTGTGGCAT
>JBHELA010000186.1:0-9356 GCA_041859005.1 Ignavibacteria bacterium | reverse complement strand
CGATTCAGGCTATGAATCTCTTAGCGGATTTAACGACACATTCAAATCTGTATTCGGTGTTTCCCCCTCAAACAGTAAGGAAAAAACCGTAATTGATATCATCCGCATCGAAACCCCTCTCGGAACCATGCTTGCAGGCGGTGTTGCAGACGGAATTTGCCTGCTGGAATTTTCTGACCGTCGAATGCTTGAAACCGAACTAAAGCAAATTGCAAAATATTTTAACGCAACTCTCATTCAGGGCGAAAACAAACATTTCAATTTACTCCGAAAAGAACTTAAAGAATATTTTGAAAATAAATTAAAGAATTTCTCGGTTCCGCTTTGTGCTCCGGGCACAGAATTCCAGAAGGCAGTATGGAAAACCATGCAGAAAATCCCTTACGGTACAACCTGGTCTTACAAACAGGAAGCCGAAAAGCTTGGCAAACCAAAATCCGTAAGAGCAGTAGCAAATGCAAACGGACAGAACCGCATCTCGATAATAATCCCCTGCCACCGAGTAATCGGCTCCAACGGCACTCTGACAGGCTACGGCGGCGGACTATGGCGCAAGAAATGGCTGCTGGAGCACGAGACAAAACACATCAGCTTCATGCAGTAAGTTATAGATTGTAAAAAATAACTTTATATATTAAGTTATATTAAGTTTGTTTTTGATTAAGAAGAAAAACCCAAAACCACACTATGAAGAAATTTATAGTCATACTTGCTGCAATAATTTCCCTGAATACATCCTATATTATTTCAGACGCTCTTTCACAATGGGTACCAATAAATTCACCTCAGATCTTAAGTTGTCTAAATCAGTCGGGAAGCACCTTATTTGCCGGGACAATGAGCTGGGAACCGGGGTATTCAGGTGCACTATTTGTTTCCGGAAATAACGGCACAACGTGGTATCAGACTTCTTTGTACAATAAACGCGTATTTTCGTTGTTGGTTTCAGGCACTAATATGTTCGCCGGGGTATCCAGGGGTGTTTATTTATCAACAGACAGCGGTGTAAACTGGGTTTCTGTAAGCAGTGGATTTACGTATGAAAACATTTCCTGTCTTGCAAGTTTGGGAAGTAACATTTTTGCGGGATGCTTAGATTATCCTTATAACGGAATATTTTTATCTTCTAATAATGGGCAAAACTGGAGTCAGGTAAATAACGGTTTACCCGCGGGAAATTCAATTGTGGCTCTTGCTGTTTTAGATTCAAATCTTTTCGCATCAACCGGGTATAATATGATATTCAGGTCAACAAATAACGGCGCTTTGTGGACACCCGTTAATAACGGAATACCCGTCTCTAAAATTACATCATTTGCCGTTATTGGGGAGAGGATATTTGCCGGCTGTGTATATCAAGGTTCAAACCTGGGATTTGGAGTTTTTATGTCAACAAATAATGGTGAAAACTGGAATGCTGTGAACACAGGATTAACAAGCCTGCGGATTATGTATCTATCAAAAACAGGCACAAATCTTCTGGCAGCTACGGATAGTTCTGTTTTTTTCTCAAGCAACTATGGAACATCATGGATAAAAATTAATGAGGGATTTACTTCTAACAGCAGTTACTATGTTTACGCATCTGATAACTTTATTTATTCGGCAACAAGTACTACTTTAGGAAATAATTTGTGGAGAAGACCGATATCTGAAATTACAGGTGTTGAACAAAAAGATTCAGAATCACCCCGTGGATTTAATTTAAAGCAAAACTACCCGAACCCGTTCAATCCAACGACAAACATTAAATTCTCAATCTCAAAAACAGAGCAGGTAAAACTTATCGTGTATGATGTTCAGGGACGTGAAGTACAAACACTCGTAAACGAAGCTCTCAAACCAGGTACGTATGGTGCCGCGTTCAATGGCACAACGTTAAACAGCGGAGTCTACTTCTACAAACTCATAACTGACGGCTTCACTGAAACAAAGAAGATGCTTCTCATAAAATAATTTTATCAACAGATTATGAAAAAGTCAATTATTATTTTATCCCTGTTCCTCTGTGCTGTAACACTGAAAGCACAGTACAACTGGGTTTGGCAGAATCCCTTGCCGCAAGGAAACAGTCTGGTTTGTGTTTTCTTTCTGGATAAAAACACGGGATGGGCTGCGGGCAGCAAAGGTATGCTTTTAAAATCAACTGACGGAGGAAGTAACTGGTCTATTCAGCAGACCGGTATGACAAAGAACCTTGGAAAAGTACATTTTATAAATCAAAATACAGGGTATATTCTCAGTGATACAAGCGTTTATTATAAAACCACAAACGGCGGTAATAACTGGGTATTCAACACACTTGGCGGTAACTCGGTATTAAAGGACATAGCTTTTTTAGATGAAAATACCGGCTTTATAACAGGTGAGAAGATAGTAAATGATTATGGTGTAATTTATAAAACCACAAACGCGGGTGTTAACTGGTCATCATATACAATTAACTCCTCTGTTGCTAATTTAAACCGGTTAGATCTTCTCGAAAACGGTAAAGCAATAACCGGGGGAGGATATGGCTATTTTTATTACACTACCAATAACGGAACAGACTGGTTTCGTTTTGGTTATGAAACAAGAAAGGATTTTGATTATTCTGATACCACAAATGGTTTGAGTATTAACGGATTAGGAACTATTCAGAAAACCACAAACGGCGGAGTAAACTGGGCAACCTGTTATTCATCAAGCGACACATTAACCTCAATCCAAATGGTATCATTAACGACAGCATACTGTGTTGGCGGTAACAGAATACTTAAAACAACAAATTCAGGTGCAAACTGGACAATTCAAAACGCAGGCATATCCGGATACTTTACAAAAGTATTCTTTGTTGATTCGCTCAATGGCTGGGTTTCGGGATATGCCGAAAAAATGCTGAGAACATCCGACGGCGGAAACAACTGGATAGCTATATCCTCTGGAACAATTAATAACCTTATATTTTCTTCCTTTAGCGATGCAAATTCAGGATATATATGCGGAACGGGTTCTATTCTAAAAACAACGAACGGCGGAAACAACTGGGCTCAGCAATGGTCTCTTAACGGAGACCTTGTTTTGTCTGTAAATTTTGTTAACGATAATACAGGCTATTCTTTAAACAGTTCGGGAAATTCCCCTGCAAAAATATATAAAACAACCAACGGCGGAAATAACTGGAATTTTTTATCTGAGGTAAAGATAAGCAGCACTTATTTTATAACTTATGATTTCTATAAAATGCATTTCTTAAACGAAACAACCGGAATTATTGTGGGCTCTTTATATAGAAGTATTGGTTCATATTCATTTCGTGAGGGTTCTATATATCGGACAACAAACGCTGGAGCTAACTGGGATTATATGTCAAACTCAATTGTACTTTACTATGTGGATATAAGCTTTATAAACGAGAATACGGGATGGATTGTAGGTACAAACGGCGGAATAATAAAAACCACAAACGCCGGAGCTAACTGGATAGGTCAACCCGGTCCTTTTACGACAGTAAATTATCAATATGTTTCGGCTGTTGATTCAAACACAGTTTACATAACAGGTTACGGCAACGGTTTAAATACACTGCTGGCAAAATCAACAAACGGCGGATTTAACTGGACAGGCAGCCTGGTCTCGCCAGATAAGAATATCCGGTATATTGATTTTGTAAATAGAAGTACCGGCTGGGCTTCAGGAGAAAAAGGACTGTTGTATGCTACTACAAACGGAGGAACAGACTGGTTCTATCAGCCTACTCCGACAAATGAGCATTTATACGTAAATTTTTTAGATGAGCACACAGGCTGGCTTGTGGGAAACAGCGGAGTAATCCTGAAAACAACATCAGGAATTATATCAGGAATTAAAGTAATCCCCGCAGTTACACCGGCATCACACGTATTGTACCAAAACTATCCAAATCCATTCAACCCTGTTACAAAAATCCGTTTTCAATTGTCGGAGGCAGGGAATGTTATCATAAAAGTTTTTGACATAACCGGAAGGGAGTTATCAACACTTATAAATGACAGGCTTCAGCCGGGTACTTATGAAACAACCTTTGACGGCTCAAAACTTTCAAGCGGTATATATTTTTACAGTATAAATACAGGCGATTTTTCGCAGACTAAGAAAATGGTCCTCATAAGATAAAATAAACATTACCCACATGAAAAAATCATTTACAATATTTTTAATAATATTCTTTGCCTCTTCCGCCTTCGGACAGTCAAGCTGGAATTTAATAAGGATAGATTATACAATAAATTTAAGATTCGTAAAGTTTTTTGATGCGCAAACAGGTTACACATTAAGTGAAAATTGTATATATAAATCCACAAACGGCGGTATAAACTGGAACTCAATATACTGCGGCAGGACATCGGACATTTTTATGTGTTCTCCTATGGTAATGTATAATACGAATTCATCAAGTCTTCCTCCATATACACAGGGGGTTGCAAAGACAACTAACGGCGGATATAACTGGGTTGGTTTATTTTCCACAGACCCAAATTCATTAGGCAATATATTCTTTTATGATGAAATCACGGGTTGGGTTTCAAACTACATTGACAAGTTATATGTAACATATAACGGCAGCAGTTTTTCTACAATAATACTTCCAACAAGTATAAGCGGAAATAAGGCTATATATTTTATTAATCAGAATACTGGTTTTTTTATTAGCAGCAGCAAATCTCTTTACAAATCCACAAATAAAGGATTTACGTGGGCTCAATGGGGAGTGCCGGATTTAAACTTGCTAAATTATACTTTCACAGATTCCTTAACGGGTTACATTTCCGGATATGCCGGAAGCAGCAGCGTACCCGGACTTATCAAGAAAACCACCAATGGCGGAGTAAATTGGACAGTAATTCTACGGGATACGACATCTTCAATCCCAAAAATATCTTTTGTGAATTCATATACAGGATATGCCGTAGCCGGTTCCAAAAAATTATACAGGACGGCAAACGGAGGGTTGAACTGGTCTATGCAGATTCCTGATACATCATCACTGGCAAGCATTATCGGAATTCACTTTATTAACGCATACACAGGATGGCTGGTAGGAAATTTCGGGGCGGTTCTTTACACTTCAAACGGGGGGGCAACGTTTGTTGAGGAACCTGTTGCCTTAGTGCCCGATAAGTTTAGATTGGGACAAAACTATCCTAATCCGTTTAACAGCAGCTCTAAGTTTAAATTCGAAACGGGTAAACTGGGCAATGTTAAAATATCGGTGTACGATATTCAAGGCCGAGAAGTACAAACAATTCTTAATGAAAAACTAATACCCGGAATTTATGAAGTTAATTTCGACGGCTCAGGTTTAAACAGCGGTGTTTATTTTTACAGGATGTCAGCCGGTAATTATTCAGAAACCAAAAAAATGATAATAGCAAAATAGCATTCATATTTAATAAAATTAAAATGAATAATTTATTTTATAAATTATGAAACATAGCAACTTACTTTCACGCGTTCTTGATGGATTAATATTGCTTGTATTTATTCTTTTCTTTTCGTCCGCCGGATTTCAGGACAGAAACACGTCGGGCTGGTATCAGCAATGGTTTCCGAATTTGAACGGAAGTACTATTAAGGATATTACTTTTCTTGATAGTCTGACGGGGTTTGCGGTGACAAATTCTAATTCACTGCTTCAGGAATACATTTTAAGAACTACAAACGGTGGAGATAATTGGTTTATCAACTACACATTTACGACTCCAAATTCCAATTATTCATTCTTAAGGGTTTTTAATGTTGATTCAAATATAGTTTATGCATTTAGCTGGACTGAAATGTTTAAAACAACAAACAGAGGAGTTAATTGGATTAAGATTGATTACGATACATATTGCGGTGATTACGCAGTAGTGAATAAGGATACAATACTTGGTGCAAGTGCAAGCGGTATTAGCGGTGGCGTCTATCGTTCTACAAACGGCGGATATAACTGGACCCGAATCTGGACAAATGGTTCAAATGGCAATCCCGAAAAGATATATATGTATGATATGAATTTAGGATTTACACAAAATGGTTCAAATTATATGCGAAGAACAACTAACGGTGGATTTAACTGGGAAGATATTACAGGAGAGTTTTTTTCAAGCATTAAATTCAATGATAGTAATACAGGATGGATTGTGCTTGATAGTATAAAGAAAACAACAAATAGAGGAATAAACTGGTCAGCACAAATAATTCCAAACATTACAAATCAATTTTCTGGAAGAACAGAGTTTTCGGTATTAAATAAAGATACTATCTGGATGGTAGGAGCAAGAAAATATAGGGGACTTGTCTATAAAACAACGAATGGAGGTCTAAACTGGGGGTACCAATATCCTGATACTACATTGCAAATTTATAATTTTGGTTTTATTCAATTTGTGAATTCTAAAATGGGATGGATTAATCCGGCCAGCCCAACATCTTTAATGCACACTACAACAGGAGGCAATGATACAACCATCATAACAAATATAAATAGTAATGAAAAGGTAGAACTATCAGATTATCAATTATTTCAGAACTATCCTAATCCGTTCAATACAAGAACAGTTGTCAGTTGTCAGTTGTCAGTTGTCAGTAATGTATGGATAAAGGTTTATGATGTGCAGGGACACGAGGTACAAACTCTTGTACAAGGAAAACTGAATCCGGGGGTTCATAAATATATTTTTAATGGTAATAATCTTTCAAGCGGGATGTATTTTTATTCAATGATTATTGATGGAACAATTGTTGATACAAAGAAAATGTTGTTGATAAAGTGACGGAAGTCACTTTATCAGAAATCCTCGATAGCTAAGCGTATCGGGAATTTACTTTAAATGAATTAAACAATAATATTAAAACAAAATTAATAAATTATTTTATTAAATATTTTTATTATAAAATTATGAAGGACTTAAAATCTATTTGGATTAAGCTGTTTATTTTGACAGCACTTGCAGTACTGTTATTAGCCTCACAGTTTACAAGACCAAGTGCAGGCGAAAAGGGTGTTTCAGATACAATAACTAATCCGGTACCTGACAGTCAGTTTATAATTGGGGCATTTCATAACGGAACTGATTTAGATTATGATTATCAGGATAGTTTAAGCTTCAATACCTGGCATTACTACACTGCTCCAACAGATATGGGCTGGCCAGGAACAACCAATGATAATTTTAATGGCGACACAACGGTGTATGGTCCGGGGGTTATGACAAAAATTGATAATAACAATATTAACAAAGGGATGCGGACACTAATGGACAGACCTATAATTGAGTATTTGGTAGGCGGGCAAAGGATAGATTATCAATGTGAATTTATTGATTCAACTTTTAATGCAAGCCGTTATTGGTATTATGCGTACAGATACTCAAACTTAGCGTCAAATATTGTTGATATTGTTGATAGTTCTCGGTATGGTGATAGCATAGAGATGGTAAAACATTGTATAAGAACAGAACAAAGCCAAGCAAACGGATTTGTGGCAATAGATTCCGGCTTAAGGGCAAACAGAGAATTAGCCTTTAAGAATACAAATGCATGGATGAGTGATACTGCATACGAATGGTATATTATGCCAAGAATCAGAATCGATTCTGCGTTTGCTTCAGATGGTAATAATGACAACGACACAGTTTGCAAAATCGTTATTAATGGTTGGAATGGTGTTATGGTTAAAGAAATACATTTAGAGGTAAAGAACTTCAAAGATGATATTAATTATTTATATGATGGAAGTTACAAAGAAATATATAATAACTTTACCAATGGACAAACAAAGCTTGAAATTAGAGCAGGAGAAATTGATTCCTTTTTCATTAATCCGGATGGGAATACTTTTTGGTGGGAAGGTTCGGTCAATAAAACTGATATAAAGATATATTGGTCTGGTAAATGTGATATGTGGATTGACAGAGTGAGATTAGAAAACAGACCTGCACATCAATATCTTACTTTAAGAGATAATTATCATGAAGAATTGGTTAATAAAGTTAATTTGGAAGTGGACTGGGCAGGTAGGAATTATATTTACGGCAATCCAATCCCAAATTACATTTACTTCGAAGAATGCCAGATGAGCCACTTCCCGGCAATTAAAGCATTAAATGAGCAAATTACATCTTATCCGGGTAGCAATACTGAATTAGTAATATTTCTTAACTACGACCTTTTCAAGGCTCATATTCCGCATAACTGGAAATACAATTTATACACAGATTTGCTAAAGAAATATTTATATGATGATTACGGATTAAGGACTATTGTAATGGGTTCTTATGCTCTGGAGGGATGGGATATTGACGAACTGCCAAAAGATGATCAATATAGAAATTCATTTCATCCGCCCACTTTATATAGTACGGGTTATAGTCAGGCAAATGGAATACTTTCACACGTGAAAAATTCATCGGCGGAGTATGACACATGGCTTCAGGAACATTTTGATGATTCAGTGCATTTGTCCGGTGTTAATTATTCCTACATTAGTAATTTGATGGATAGTTTAAGCCGTAATGGTATGAGAATAATAAACGGAACGCAGGCACATCTCTGGTTCAAAGAAGGTCATAAACTAAAAGAGCCATCAAACGAAGAGCTTGAACTTCAGGCGAACCTTGCTCTTGCGTATAATGCAAAAGGACTTATCTGGTTTAATTATGTATCTGATAGAACATATATAGGAAGCTCGTATTATTGCAGAGGAGTTATGGAATACGTTCCACATGCACAAAAACCCGTTCCAAGAACATTTAACGTTTACGGAAAAAATAAATATCTTAAAGTATGCCAGATTGACAGCATGCTCACAAAAAGAGGACCGTATATAATAAGTTTCAACCCAACTTTGACAAATAATTGTATTTACAGGCTTGGGAACGAAAGAGAAGAATTTTTAACAAATACTTTTATTGGTGATGTTATCACATACAAAATAAGCAGCACTACTCCAGAATGTACGGAAGATGACCCCGGTGGCACAAGTCCTCAGGGTCTCGTTTTTGAATGTAAACCGGATAGATATCTGCAGGCAGCCACTTTCAAAAAAAGTACAAGCGATATAAATAAGTATTTCATGATTGTTAACAGAAGATGCTCGCCGTATATTGACAGCACAACCGAAGATAAACGAGGTGGAAGAAGAAATATAAGAGTAAAGTTTGACGCAAACTCGACTGAGTTTGCAAACTTCAACAACTGGAAGATTATAGATATTGATTCTAACAAAACAGTAACTGTTTTCGATAAAAGAGCAAATGCATTGCTTGACCTCGGATGGTATAATCCGGGTCAGGGGAAACTGTATAAAGTAGCCCCCGTTATGCAGGAAGGGGGAACATTCGTATGCGATGAGG
>JBHELA010000042.1:0-41806 GCA_041859005.1 Ignavibacteria bacterium | reverse complement strand
TGTTGCAAGGGAGTTTAAGAAAAGCGGTATGAAGATTTATACTGAAACAAAGACAGAAAGTGTTGAAGTGAAAGGAAACAAAGTGATTACCACGGTAAGCGGAAAAACTAACGATTCGTTTGAATCTGATGCAGTTCTTCTTGCAATTGGAGTAACGGGAAATATTGAGAATCTCGGACTCGAAAACCTTGGAGTCGAACTTTTTAAAAATGCAATCAAGGTAGATACAAATTATAAAACTAATGTTGATGGAATATATGCTATTGGTGATGTTGCATTGATAAATGAAAGAGGGAAGCCATGGTTAGCACACGTTGCATCAGCCGAAGCTATTAACTGTATTGAAAAGATTAAGGGTCATGCATCAAGTGATATAGATTATAACATTATTCCAGGCTGTACTTACTGTCAGCCGCAAGTTGCATCAGTAGGTATGACAGAAGAAAAGGCGAAAGCAGCAGGATACAAACTTAAGATAGGTAAGTTTCCGTTCTCAGCAAACGGAAAATCCAGAGCAGCAGGGGAAACAGCAGGAATGGTTAAACTTATATTTGATGAAGAATACGGTGAATTACTTGGCGGGCATATAGTTGGTGCAGAAGCTACTGAATTAATAAGCGAACTTGTTATGTTAAAATCTCTTGAGGGGACAGGGGAGTCAATAATTAAAACTATCCATGCACATCCGACATTGAGCGAGTCCATTCTTGAAGCTGCAGGAGTTGCTTACGGAGAAGCAATTAACATATAAAATATTGAAATACACATTTAAAAAACGGGGCATAAGCCCCGTTTTTATTTTATATTTCCGAATATTCTCCTAAACTTAGTATTTTACTCTTTTGAATTATTTTTGAATGTTTTCCTATCAATGAATCCTTTATTATCGAATTTTCGATATGTGTATGATTCTCGACAATTGAATTAGTAATTATACTATTTCTTGCGATGCATCCGTCGTTTATAGCTGTGAAAGGACCAATAATACAGTTATCCAGTGTAACATCTTTTCCTATGAAGACAGGGTAATTAATCATGCAGTTTTTGAAACTATACTTTTTGCTATTCTTCTGCAGCAAGTACTGATTTGTCTCGAGAATTGTCTCATGTTTACCGCAATCAAGCCAACCTTCAACATAATATGGTACAAACTTTTCATTCTGTTGAATCATTACTTCCATGGCATCAGTAATCTGATATTCGCCTTTTGTTGTGATGTTGTTTTTTATAATGTGTTCAATGGAGTTAAAAAGTAAATTAGAATTCTTAATCAGATAAATTCCTACAATTGCATCATTCGAGGGTGAAACTTCAGGAGAGGCAGGTTTCTCAACAAACTTTGTAATAAAACCTTTTCTGTTTGCTTCGACTACTCCAAACCTTCTCGGGTCATCAACTTTCTTTACACCAATAGCTGAATACTTGTTTCTGACGATATCTTTCAAATCAACATCGAACAAAGTATCTCCAAGGATAATAAGTGATTCTTCGTTTTTTAAGAGATCGAACTTTTCTTTTGCACAGAGGACTGCATGACCAAGACCGAGCATTTCTTTTTGTTCTACAAAATCGAACTTAAACTTAAAAGTCCGTTTTAAATAACTCTTAATTTCATCACCTTTATATCCTATGATGAAGATAATCTTATCCGCAATCTTTTTACGGATAAGCTCTTCAACAATATAGTAAATCATTGGATGCCCTGCTACATTCATCAATACTTTTGGCATCGTTAGTGTATGAGGTCTCAATCTTGTCCCAACACCTGCTACTGGAATAATAACATTCATGATTAAGTTGATTATAGTTTATTTTTGGTATTAGATATAAATGAATTTAACACTTCATTCAGTTTCGAAACATCTTTTGCTCCTGCGGTAGCGAGCTGAGGTCTTCCACCGCCTCCACCACCGAGTTGTTTAGCTACTTCCGATATTAGTTTACCCGCAGAAAGTCCTTTATCCTTTATTAGGTTATCGCTGACAGCACAGACAATTGATATCTTCTCGTCTATGATTGAAGCAACGAGTATAATTCCATTCTTGAGAATCTTTCTAAGTTCATCACCAATTTCCTTGAATTCATCTGTAGATTCAACATTAAGAACTTCTGCAAGGATAATACTTCCATTTACCTTTGCTACTGTCTCAATCTTAGACTTTAGAATATGAATATGTTTCTCGATATTTTGTTTTATTAGCTTTTTATTCTGGAGCTTCCTTTCCTCATGAAACTTTTCCCGCAGTTCGTAAAGTGATTTGATATTAGTTTCCTGCTGAGCAAGAAGAAGTTTCATCATTGAGGCATCCCTGAAATCAGCCTTCTTATAACCTTCTTTGAACACATTCATTCCGACCAAGAAATTAGCTGAATACTTTTCCGGTAATTCACTTATAATCTTTTCAATATCAGAGATTCTATCTTCGAGAAGTCTTACGATACCTTCTCCTGTTCTTGCGAATATCCGCCTAACACCAGATGAAATACTCTCTTCTTTAACTATTTTGAAAAGGCCTATATCACTTGTATTCCTGACATGAGTACCGCCGCAGAATTCTACGCTGTAATCTTCATCCATAATAACTACTCTGACTTTGCTGCCGTATTTTTCTCCGAAGAATTTCTTGACACGGGGAATATTGTTTGCATCATCAATAGGAAGATCATCAAGGGTCTGCACCGGCAGTTTCTCGGTAATTTTCGAGTTTACTAATTCCTCAATTGCCTGAATTTCATCAGAACTGACTTTCTGGTAGTGAGGAAAATCAAACCTAAGATGTTCTTCGGATACTAATGAACCCATTTGTTTGACGTGCGGACCAAGAACCTGTCTGAGGGCTTCATGAACAAGATGGGTTGCTGAGTGATTTCTTTGAATTGATTCACGCCTTTTAATGTCAATTACTGCTGTGACGTTTTTATTTAATAGATTCTTATGGTCATAGTTCTTAACATATATAAAGTGATTATTTTTACTATCTATAACATCGAGTTCATAGCCATCATTGAATATAATCTTCCCTGTATCACTAATTTGTCCACCTGATTCAGAATAAAAAGGATTGTCTTTAAGAACAAGAACTTCAATATCCGAGCCTGCGATTCTTTTTGCCTGAAGGAGTGAAGTTTTAATTCCCTTATCATCAATCTCATAGGGATTATAAACAGGATTTGCAGATTTAAGTTTATCATCGAGTTCAAACAGTTTAGTATCGGCAATAATAACATCATCTTTCCTTGCAGACCTTGCACGTTCTTTCTGTTTGGACATCTCTTCGTTAAACTTATCTATATTAACCTCGAAACCATGTTCTCTTGCAATTACTTGAGTAAGGTCAAGAGGAAAACCGTAAGTATCGTAAAGCTTGAAAGCAACTTCGCCGGGAAATACTTTATCTTTATTATCTTTTAACTTTTCATAGACCTCTTTAAAATGTTCAATTCCTTTATCGAGAGTGATATTGAAGCTTATCTCTTCACCCATGATAACATTCTTTATGTATTCAATCTTTTCTATAATTTCCGGGAAAGTATCACCAAAGACTTCAATTACTGCATCAACGAGACGGTACATAAATGGTTCATTGAACTCAAGCTTACGTGCCAGCCTCAGGGCACGTCTAAGTATCCTTCTCAGGACATAACCCCTGCCTTCGTTTGAAGGCATTGCACCATCACTTATTGCGAAAGTAAGCGCACGGATATGATCGGCAATAGCATTCATTACCGGAATTAATTCGCCTTCATATTTTTTCCCTGTTATGCTGCAGATACTATTAATAATCGGAATAAATAAATCAGTTTCGTAATTTGATTTTTTACCGCTCATTGCTCTTACGACTCTTTCAAGCCCCATGCCCGTATCGACATGTTTGTGGGGTAAAGCATGAAGATCACCATTCTGGTCTCTGTTGTACTGAATAAATACAAGGTTCCAGATTTCAATTACATCTTCGAGTCCAGCGTTAATATCTTCGGGTTTACATCCATTTTCTGTAAGGTCTATATGAATTTCAGAACACGGACCGCAAGGACCAGTTTCTCCCATTTCCCAGAAGTTATCCTTTTCATCAAACTTTAAAATATGTTCAGGGTTAATATCAGTTTCTGTTTTCCAGAATCCGAAAGCTTCATCGTCAGTTTTGTAAACAGAAGCCCATAGTCTATCTTTAGGAAGTTTCCATACATCGGTAAGAAGCTCCCACGCCCATTTTATAGCTTCCTTCTTGTAATAATCTCCAAATGACCAGTTACCAAGCATTTCAAAGAAAGTATGGTGATAACCGTCCATACCAACTTCTTCAAGGTCATTATGTTTACCGCCTGCCCTGATACATTTCTGAGTGTCAACGGCTCTTGTATATTCGCGTGAACCAAGTCCGAGGAATACATCTTTAAACTGATTCATTCCAGCATTCGTAAACAATAATGTCGGGTCCTCAAACGGAACAACAGGAGAAGACTGTACTGCGGTATGCCCACGTTCCTTAAAGAATTCTATGAATGAACTTCTAATTTCCTTTGACGTCATTTATATAAATAAATTTGCAAATTCATAAAACAATAAAGATAACTTAATTCGAAATGATTATAAATGTAAAAGGAGATTTGCATTTCAGGTAATTAACAATATGCAGAAGTGCGCGAAAATTAAGCTGATTCAGAACGGTTTGTGATGATAGTCCCAATTTCAAACATGGAATTGAGGAAGGAAGAAACATAAGAGAACAAAGTAAAGCGGATCACACGGATTAAACGAATTTCCGCGGATAATAAAACGTATAGATATATGATTTTTATGATATTTGATTCCTATTAAATATATATGGAATACCTGACGGCATTCAATTATGTTTGATTGATTTTGCTACCGATATAAAATCGCTACGCGATTACTAATAACTTTTTTTGAAGTCCCAATTCCAAGCATGGAATTGAGGAAGGAAGAAACTTGTGGTAGTTTAATCCATGAAAAAACGAACGCGGATTACACGGATAAGGCGGATTATCTCGGATTATCTCGGATTATCGCGGATAATAAAACGTATAGATATATGATTTTTATGATATTTGATTCCAATTAAATATATATGGAATACCTGACGGCATTCAATTATGTTTGATTGATTTTGCTACCGATATAAAATCGCTACGCGATTACTTACAATTTTTTTAGTAGAGCGGGAAAAATAATATTTAGTTTATCGTTGTTTTATTCTGTAGTATGATTTTGTGGTAATTTTAGCAAGTTCACGTGATTTTAAAGCATTATCGTGCGAAACTTTATTATACTCTTCATCAATATCGGCACCTTTAAAAGCAAAGGGCTTAGAAAAGGTCCATTCTAATTTTCCATTTATATCACTAAAGACGAGGGAAAAATAAATGCGAATAAGATTATAGTATTTAAGATGCTTGTATTTACCAACATCCTCGAGGAATTTAATTATGTATGGTTGATCTGCTTTCAATGTAAGTTCATCGAAATGCTGTTCAACGATTGTGAAAGCATTATCTTTGAGGGGCATACTGCCTTTACGCTTAGCTTCGGGAAGGCTGGCATAAATAAGGCAATTAGCGACTACGGGATTTTTATAAACATTGAGCAAACTGTTAGGGGGTAATATTTCAATTCCAATATTATCATTATTATGGCTGAAGCCTACTATTCTGCAATCGAGACCATTTGGAACAATATTAGCGGAATTTGTGATATAGTTGTTTTTACAGAAAGCGTAGTTGAAGTTGAAAATTTTATTTCTTGCGTTTACACCTTTTATATTTCGGAAGGATTTCCAGATTCTTTTAAGGTTCACCATGTCATTTACTGAACAGGCAAAAGTATTTCCAATTGAAAATCTATCGTTATTTTCTTCAAAGTCAGTAGTATCCGGTTTTGTCCATGTTTTGATACGATAGACTGTGGTGCCACCTTTTGGAGTAAGTCTAAAGATATCCTGATTGAGTTTGCCATGCAGTTTTCCAAGATGCTGATGAGTAACCTTAGCCATTCGTTATTTAATAAGTTTAATATAATGTTGATTTCTGATGAAATTTCCAGTATGAACCTTTAAGTATAGTTTTGTGCTGTCTTCCAGCGGGCTATCAGAAGGCTTAGAGACAGGTACTTTACGGGCAGTATATGGGAACTTTACGGGCACTTTACGGGAATCAGAAGGATAAATTAATGGAATAACAGTGGATTAAGAAGTTTTCCTTTTTTATAAATCGCAGAAATATGTGTAAAAATCATTGGATTGCAATAACTTACTTAGTAATAAGTTTACAAAAAATTGGAATGAAAGTCAAGTGAAAAAGGGTTGAAAAACAGAGATTAAAAAGAAAAAACCCGAATAAAATAATCCGGGTTTCTCAATATGCAGCAAATCTAAATCAGTTTAAAGTTTTATCGCCCTTTTTCCAGCCGCACGGTGTTAATTTACCTGACTGTAAAGCGTCGAGCACACGAACCACTTCGTCAACATTTCTGCCGACTGACAAATCGTTTGCACAAATCCATTTAACAATTCCGTTCGGGTCAGCAATAATAGTAACTCTGTACGCAATTTTTTCGTCGTCCTGCAGAATTCCTAAATCATCAGCGAGAGATTTGGATGTGTCTGCAAGGAGGGGGAATTTCAGTTTATTTAAATCAGGGTGAGAAAGCATCCAGCCAAGATGCGAAAACTCTGTATCTGTAGATGCTCCGATAAGGTCGCAGTTTCTTGATTCAAACTCGCTAAACTTTTCGTCGAAGTCAACTATTTCAGTCGGGCAGACGAAGGTAAAATCTTTCGGGTACCAGAACATTACCATCCAGCGTTTTTTTGCTATGTGGTCGTTGTTTGTTATTTCTGCAAATTCATTTCCCGGTGCAACTGAAACAGTTGCTTTCTTTTTGAATTCAGGGAATTTCTGTCCTAAATTAATCATTTTAATATTTATTTTAAATTATGAAGTATGCAATTTTAAACTTAAATGATTGTAATAAAATTCAATTTAGCCCCAATCGCAAGCATGGGATTAAGGAAGGAAGAAACTTGTGGCAGTCAAATTAAGGAAAAAACGAACGCGGATAACGCGGAAAAGGCGGATTGTCGCGGATATAACATCATTGGTGCAAAAAAGGAAGTAGAATAAGTACGAAAACTGCAAGATTACGTTATTAAAAACTCAATTAATAGATGTTGATAAATCATATACATATAGTCAAGTTTCTTAGAAGAAGAATCAAAAAATAATGACGAATCGATGAACTACTACAATAAAAGCACCGGGATATTTTTAACAATGTTCCTTACCTGCCGAACTCAGTAGTATCAATATTCAGCATGTAAAAAAAGGGATTGCATAATATTAAATTAGTATGTAATTTAATTTATTAAACAGGCATCAGAAAGATGTAATAATAAGTGCCTGTAAACTCTCACAAAAACAATTAATTATGGCACTCCACGAAAAAGAAAATATAGTTGTAAAAATGGATGAAGACACCTACGCTTCAACCTACTCAAGGATTAGTGCACCCAAGTATAAAATTCCTGAAAAGGAAAGCAGCGGTGAGGATGTTTATGCAATTCTTCACGATGAGTTGATGATTGACGGAAATTCAAGATTAAACCTTGCCACGTTTTGTTCAACATGGCTTGACAGCAGTGTTCACAAACTAATGGATGAATGTCTTGATAAAAACATGATTGACAAGGATGAGTACCCGCAAACTGCGGCAATAGAAGAACGGTGTGTTTATATGATTGCTGATTTATGGAATGCTCCGACAAGCAAAAACACTATTGGTTGTTCCACGACCGGTTCAAGTGAAGCGGCAATGTGCGGAGGATTAGCTATGAAATGGCGTTGGCGGAAAAAAATGGATGCTGCGAAAAAAGACAGTTCAAAACCGAACCTGGTAACCGGACCGGTGCAGGTATGCTGGGAAAAATTTGCCCGGTATTTTGATGTAGAAATCCGTCAGATTCCCATGGAGCATGGACGTTTACTGATGAATGCAGAAGAAGTATTAAAGCTTTGCGATGAAAACACAATTGGGGTAGTACCTACACTTGGAGTTACGTTCACATGTCAATATGAAGATGTGAAATCGATAAATGATGCTCTGGATGAATTGCAAAAGACGAAGGGACTGGATATACCAATTCATGTGGATGCAGCCAGCGGCGGGTTTGTGGCTCCATTCCTACATCCTGACCTGGTCTGGGATTTCCGTCTTCCAAGGGTAAAATCCATTAACACATCAGGACATAAATTTGGCTTATCTCCGCTTGGAGTGGGTTGGGTGATTTGGCGTGAGAAATCGGATTTACCAGAAGGATTGGTTTTCAATGTCAATTATCTTGGCGGGAACATGCCAACTTTTGCACTCAATTTTTCACGACCCGGAGGTCAGATTGTCGCTCAGTACTATAATTTTCTACGACTGGGAAAGGAAGGATACCGCATGATTCATCAAGCCTGTGCTGATCATGCCACCTATATAGCCAGAAAAATTGAAAAGATGAAGGTTTTCGAGATAATTTATGACGGACAGGGGGGGCTTCCCGGAGCCTGCTGGACTTTAAAAAAGGATGCTAAGGTTGGCTTTACGCTTTATGATTTATCGGATCGTTTACGCAGCAGGGGCTGGCAGATTGCGTCTTACTCGATGCCTGAAAACAGAGAAGATCTGGTAGTTCAGAGGGTTTTAATCCGTCATGGTTTCAGCCGAGATATGGCAGATATATTAATAGATGATTTTGAACGTGCTTTGGCATGGTTTGAAAAGCATCCTGTTAATAACAGCAATGGAATAGAAGAAACGAAAGCATTTAATCATAACTAAGTCAAAGCATTACAACTATGGAAACACCAAAAAGTGCCAATATCTCGACCACCCGTCTGGTCTTTATGACAGGTGCCGCTGTTTTCAGTCTTCGAGGTTTATCTTTTATGGCTATTGAGGAATTGACAATGTTTTTCTATATATCGTTTGGAACAATACTGTTCCTAATACCAGCTTCGATGGTTTCGGCTGAGCTGGGAGGAGCATTCGGCAGCAGGGGAGGAGGAGTTTATACATGGGTAAAAGAAGCCTTTAATAAAAAGTTAGGTTTTCTATCCATATGGCTGCAATGGATACAAAATGTAGTATATTATCCGATAATTTTGGGATTTGCAGCATCCATCATTGCCTATATGATAGGAAAACCGGAATTAAGTAATAACGGCATATACGTAGGAATATTTTGCATATTAGTATATTGGATTTCTACTTTTATCACACTGAACGGTACACAGTTAATGTCAAAAATCGCAAGCTATGGATTTTTGCTGGGCACAGTTATCCCAGGTGCTGTGCTAATAATTTTTACGATTATCTACATTATTCAGGGCAATGCTTTGGCATTTATGCATCCTTCAGCGGTTGACACAATCTCTGCTTATACTTTGGACGGCATTACGCACCCCAGATGGTTTCCTCATATCACAAGTATTGACAATATTACTTTTCTGGCGGCAGTAATATTAATTTTTGCAGGTATTGAAGTTCAGGCAGTTCATGCTAATGAATTAAAAAATCCTTCCAAACAATTTCCAAAAGTATTGTTTTTTGCGGCAGCACTAATTTTCTTTCTTTTGTTACTGGGTTCACTAGCAATTTCTGTTGTCTTACCGGAGAACCAGATTACGTTACAATCAGGTTTGATGCAGGCTTTTGAAAATATCTTTGTAAGTATGGGGGTGAAATGGCTTCTACCCGTAATATGTGTATTAATGGCGTTTGGTATTTTAGGCTGTGTGATTTCATGGATTGCAGGACCCAGCCGGGGTTTACTCTGGACGGCTAAAGACGGGCTATTACCTACCTTTCTTGCAAAGGTCAATAAAAATGGAATACAACAGAACATTCTGTTTATTCAGGGCTTAATTGTCAGCCTTCTTTCGTCCATATATTTTATCATCCCGAATGTTGGGGTGGCATTTTTTCTACTTGGTGCTTTGACTATAGGGTTATATCTAATAATGTATATGCTAATGTATGCAGCGGGGATTCGATTACGATATACACAGCCAGAACTACCCAGGTCATTTATAGTTCCGGGAGGAAAAGCAGGAATGTGGGCAATTGCCGGAATCGGATTTCTTGCAGTATTGTTCGCGTTTATTGTTTCATTTTTTCCACCTTCTCAGCTCCCGGTAGGCAGTCCGATGGAATACGTCGGATTAGTTATTGGTGGAACGGTTTTATTTACCGTGTTACCATTTCTCATAACGTATGGCAAAAAATAAATCTTATATTAAAGTTCTTAAAAAGCTCCAATTGCAAGCATGGAATTAAAGAAAGAAGAAGCTTGTGGTAGTTAAATCAAGGAAAAAGCGAACGCGGATAACGCGGATTATCGCGGATATAACATGATTGGTTCAAAAACGGAAGTAGAGCAAGTACGAATCTGCAAGATTACGTTACAAAAACTCAATTTATAGATGTTGATAAATAACTTATATAGTCAAGTTACATAGAAGATACACCACTTTATGGGTAAATCAGAGAATAATGATTCATCATCAGCCGTTCAATCAGGCAAAGGAATGACACGTATTGTGCTGGAGCTCATCAGGCCTTATCGCGGTTGGCTTATGGTAGTATTCATAGCAATGCTTATCGAAACAGCTATGAGTTTAGCCTCACCCTGGCCGTTGAAGATTATTCTCGATAATGTGGTAGGGAATCATAAGCTACCTGAGTTTATAGCCTGGCTACGTGATTTTTCATTTGCTGAAAACACTATGGAGCTGGCGACTATTGCAGCTACCGGTTTTGTAATTATCACACTTATTGGCGCTCTTGCCGGCTATATTGATAATTATTATACGGAAAGCGTTGCTCAATATGTAGCCAATGATCTCCGTAAAAGGCTCTACCATCATCTTCACCGTCTCTCACTTAAGTACTATGACACTCACCAAATCGGCAACATTCTGAGCACAATTACCTCCGACGTAAATACGATACAGAGTTTTGCTTCATCAACATTGCTCGGGATACTCGTTGATTCTCTCACCATTATTGGAATGATTGCGGTTATGCTTTATCTTAATTTTGATTTTGCTCTTGTAGCAGTAGGAGTAACGCCTTTGCTGCTTCTCTTTGTCGCCCGGTTCAAGAAGGCAGTAAAGAAGGCAACACAAGATGTCCGTAAGCAGCAGAGCAACATAGTATCAATAGTTCAGCAAGGATTGGAATCTGTTCGTTCCGTCAAAGCATTTGGAAGGCAGGAAACGGAGGAAGCACATCTTAATGAAGCGAGTATGGAAACTGTAGAGGCGGC
Organism: Ignavibacteria bacterium; assembly: GCA_041859005.1. Classification (GTDB taxonomy): domain Bacteria; phylum Bacteroidota; class Ignavibacteria; order Tepidaquicellales; family Tepidaquicellaceae; genus CAIKZJ01. Next base: position 30,479 of record JBHELA010000042.1, on the reverse strand, counting down.
GTTGAAAGCCCGACGTGTGAAATCTATACTCTCGCCGGTTGTATCAGTTACCGTTTCTCTTTGTGTGGGGTTTGTACTATGGCGCGGGGCAGGTCTTATATTAAGCGATGCCATGACGATTGGTGCCCTTACTGTTTTTCTTTCATATCTCAGCAAATTTTTTAATCCGGTTCAGGACTTAGCGAAAATGACCAATGTCATCGCTCAGGCGGCAGTAGGCATGGAACGAATCCAAACCATTCTCAGTGCCGATATAATAATTCCACAAAAAGCAGATGCGCTCATACCAGCGAGGTTCAGGGGTGAGATAATATTTGAACATGTTGCTTTTGCATATGATGAAGCTGTTCCCGTTTTGCAAGATATCAATCTCACTATCAAACCAGGTCAGAGGATAGGTATATGCGGACCTACCGGCAGTGGAAAGTCAACAGTTCTGAGTCTTATTCCTCGTTACTATGACCCGAACGCCGGTCGGATTTTAATTGACGGACAAAATGTAACTGACTACAAACTTGATCTTATGCGCGAACAGATTGGTTTTGTGTTGCAGGAAACTGTTCTGTTTGCAGGTACAATTCGTGATAATATCGCTTATGGACGTTCAGGTGCATCATCACAGGAAATTATTGAATCAGCAAAAATGGCGAATGCACATGAATTCATCATGCAAATGCCTCATAAATATGACTCACACGTTGGTGAACGAGGTTTAACACTATCCGGCGGTCAACGGCAACGTATTGGCATAGCGCGAGCTATTGTACGAAATGCCCCCATTTTAATTCTCGATGAACCGACAGCAGCACTCGACACCGAATCAGAAAAGCTGGTTATGGAAGCTTTAGAGCGTCTGATGAAAGGTCGAACCGTTATAACTATTGCTCACCGACTTAGTACAATCCGTGATGCGGATAAGATTGTCGTTCTAAAGGCAGGCATTATTGCCGAAGAGGGCACCCATGAAGAACTGATAAGCCGAAAAGGAATATATGCGGGATTATACCATATTCAAACCAACTAATTAAATCCAAAAAACTATGTCAAAACGCTCTCTGATTGTACTCCCCGATGAATCATCAAAACCCTTTTATGATGCGATTAATTCAGCGATGAAATCGCTTCAGATTAAAATGTTTGTTTTCTCTGATCCCGGTTTGATAGCTGCTGTTGTTAATGCACATAAACGCGGGGTGAAAGTACGAGTGATGCTAAATGCATCCCGCCGCGATGGCGAAGACGATAACAAAGAAGCTCATCAGCTCTTAAAACAAGCAGGTATTGATGTGAAGAACAGCAATCCTGACTTTGGTATCACCCATGAAAAATCGATGGTGGTTGATGAATCTGTCGCTTACATAAAGTCGCTTAACTGGGCGACAAAAAATCTGGACGGGACACGGGATTATGCCATAACTACAACACATCCCCACGGAGTTGCGGAGATTATCGAATGTTTTGATGCGGACTGGAATCGCCAGGAATTCAAACCCGGTTTGAGCGCCCATCTAATCTGGTGTCCTGTAAATGGTCGGGATCGTATTGCCAGGTTCATTGATGAAGCCAAACATACCTTATTCATACAGAATGAACGTTATCAGGATACAGTAATCATCGAGCGACTCGTCCGCGCAAGGAATCGTGGAGTAAAAATTCATTTGATGGCACGACCGCCTCATGCATTGAAAAAAGAGAAAATCATTGAAGGAATAGGCGGGTTAAGAATTCTGGATGATTTGGGAGTAAAAATCCATAAACTCAAACATCTGAAGTTACATGGTAAGATGCTGCTTGCCGATGGACTTCGTGCAATAGTTGGTTCGATAAATCTTGCACCCGGCAGTTTTGATGATCGCCGTGAACTGGCAATAGAAGTATATGATAATGATATAGTGAAACGCCTACAACTTATAGCACAGCATGACTGGGAACATTCTTATCCTCTTGATTTAACTGATGCAGGTCTGTTTCTGGATCTTGAGGAACATGGAGATGGTGGTTCTGAGAAGCTGGTGTTAAGAATGGATCATGCACATGAAAATAAGTAGCCTCAATTCCGAGCGTGGTAATAAGGGAGGAAGAAACCTTGGGGTACAATGGAACACTGATTTACATGGATGAAGCGGATTTTCACGGATATAAAAATTGAAGGTTGATAGCCCCCAATTACAAAAAGGGAATTAAGGAAAGGAAAAACCTTGGGGAGACAATAGAACGCAGATTGCATGGATGAAGCGGATTATGACGGATTTTAAAGGATTTGTATTATGACAATAAAGAACAATCGCAAGCTGGAAGCTTGCGTTACTCTAAGAAAACAGATTATCGATGTTGATAAAACATAACTTAGTTAAGTTACATAGAAACTGATAGCCTCAATTCCGAGCGTGGAAATATGGAAAGAAGAAACCTTGGGGATATAATAGAACGCAGAGCGCTTACGCATCAGAAGACTATGCGAATGCCGGTATCGACAACAAAGGTTTTCATATCCTGGCTGAAAGTTTCAGTACTTTCGGTTCTAACTCCATTTATAGTAGTTACAGTTTTTACATTTTCAAATTTAGGAGTTGAACCAAGAAAGCCAATAGATGAAATCCAGAATATATTATTTGAAAGAGGATAAGCTCCGCTTAGTGAAAACATGTAAGTAAGTGCTGTTGTTGATAATTCATCCTGAATGTAAGAGTCAGCTCCGCTTGTAAGTTCAACTTTTGGAGAAGTTGTACTCATGATTCCCGAATAAGCTTTAAATCCTACAATCAAAACTTTTGATGCAGGGAAAGAGTATTCAAAGCCAAGTAAACCACCGAAAATATTCCAGCTTTTGGAATCAGAAGTCCATGCTTTACCTGTTGAAGAATTTAGCAACTGGCTGAGGTTTGATAAGTCTGTTCCGTTTGAATTATAGAAGCCCATAATATTGATACCAAGTACATCAACTAATTTATATCCGACAACAGCCTCTGCTTTGAACCCTACCTGCGCAAAACCGGAATTTTTATTATTCGCATCCTTACTGCCTAAATCACCATAAGGAAAACTTGGACCAACTCTTAATTCAACGTTGAATTTTTTATTGAAACTGTTCTGAATGTTTATCTGAGAATAAACGGAAGAGCCCGAAAGCATTATGAACAATAATAAGACAGTTAACTTTTTCATGGTAATAGAATAATTTATATGTTATATACTAATTTTAGAGAAATAATTAAAGAGGGAAAATAATCACAAAATTAATATATAGTATTATGTTTGAATTATACCAGGATTAAATTTAGGTATCTCCGGATTGCAATTCGCGATTGAAATACAATGAGATACTACTTCACGAGTTTTTGCAGGATCGATAATACCGTCAATCCAAAGTCTCGCAGCGGCATATAGAACGTTTGTTTGCTCTTCATATCTTTTTGTAATTTCATCAAGAAATATTTTCTTATCGTCAGCATGAATTTCTTTTCCGAGCTTTTTCATTTGTCCTATTTTAATATCGAGCAAAACATTAGAAGCCTGAGAGCCGCCCATGACTGCAATTTTCGCGTTTGGATAAGCGAAAATAAATCTCGGGTCATAAGCTTTACCGCACATCGCATAATTTCCTGCACCGTAACTATTACCAGTAATAATTGTGATTTTCGGAACGGTTGAATTTGCGACAGCATTGACCATCTTAGCACCGTCTTTAATAATGCCGCCATGTTCAGAAGCAGAACCTACCATGAATCCCGTGACATCCTGAAGAAAGAGCAGGGGAATCTTTCTCTGGTTACAGTTCATAATAAATCGTGTTGCTTTATCGGCTGAATCAGAATAAATAACTCCACCGAACTGCATTTCCGTTTGACCTTTAGGATTTTTTTTCTTGACTACTTCACGCTGGTTTGCAACGATTCCTACAGCCCATCCGTCAATGCGAGCATAACCTGTAATAACAGTTTGACCGTATGCAGGTTTATATTCGTCAAAATCACTATCATCGATTATTCTTGCGATCAGGTCATAGGTGTTATAAGGTTTTGAGCTGTCTTCAGGAATAACGCCATATATTTCATTAACATCGTAAGCGGGATTTATCGATTCAATTCTATCAAAACCAGCAAGAGAACTATGACCGAATTTGCTAACGAGGCTTCGAATTTTTTCGATAGCAGTTTTATCGTCAGGTACTTTTTCATCAGTGATGCCAGAGACTGAAGAGGATACTTCACCTCCTCCGAGAGCTTCTGTATCAGTTACTTCGCCTATTGCTGCTTTAACAAGATGAGGACCTGCAAGGAAAATACTTCCTGTTCCTTCTACAATAATTGTCTCATCGCTCATAATCGGCAGATATGCACCTCCTGCGACGCAAGGTCCCATAATTGCTGCTATCTGCGGGATACCCATTGAACTCATGATAGCATTATTGCGGAAGATTCTACCGAAATGCTCTTTATCAGGGAATATTTCATCCTGTAAAGGAAGAAAAACACCGGCTGAGTCAACGAGATAAATTATTGGCAGTCTGTTTTCCATTGCGATTTCCTGAGCACGAAGATTTTTCTTGCATGTTATTGGAAACCATGCGCCTGCTTTTACAGTAGCATCATTTGCAACGATAACACAGTCGCGCCCTGATACTTTGCCGATGCCAAATATGGTACCTGATGAAGGAGCGCCACCATATTCCTTATACATATCATGAGCAGTAAACTGTCCGATTTCAAGGAATGAAGAACCTTTATCTATGAGCAGATTTACTCTTTCTCTGCAATGAAGTTTGTTTTGCGAATGGAGTTTTTCTATGGCTTTTTTGCCTCCTCCTTCTGAAATAACTTTACCCTTTGCCGCAATATCTATCATAAGACTTTTATGAAACACAGTTCTTTCAGCGAACGCTTTCTCTTTCTTCAAAATAGATTTCAATAATGCCATAGAAAAAATGTATAAATTAATTAATAAGTTTGCATTTTAGTAAAATAATGTGTGAATTGAAATACAATTGTGTGCATAATAGAATAGATGACTTAAATAAAAACTCAAAAATTATTATGCAAGAGCTTTTTTGTTGGGGCTAAGATAAATCGGTTCTTTGCGTTCGGTAATCACTTCTTTTGTTATGATGCAGCTTGCAAGGTTTTCTTTTGAGGGTATTTTATACATAATATCAACCATGATATTCTCCATTATAGAGCGCAATGCACGTGCACCTGTACCGCGTTTTATGGCAATTTCGGTTACTGCCGCGAGAGCATCTTCATGGAAAACGAGTTCAACACCTTCCATTCTGAAAAGTTTTTTGTATTGTTTTATCAAAGCATTTCTCGGTTCAGTAAGAATCGTGAGCAACGCTTTAGTATCAAGACTTTCGAGTGACGTAACGATTGGAAGACGCCCGACGATTTCAGGAATTAAACCAAATTTAACAAGGTCATCAGGTTCGACCTGAGCTAAAATCTCATCGGTTTGAATATCATTTTTCCCGAATACTTCTGCACCAAAACCAATAGAACCTTTAGCTACTCTTCTTTCAATGATTTTTTCAAGACCTACAAAAGCACCACCGCAAATGAACAGAATGTTTTTAGTATTAACGCTTAATAGGGGCTGTTCAGGGTGTTTTCTTCCACCTTTAGGAGGTACAGTTGCAATTGTTCCTTCGAGTATTTTAAGCAAAGCCTGCTGAACACCTTCACCGGAAACATCGCGAGTAATTGAAACATTTTCACTTTTTCTGGAAATCTTATCAATTTCGTCAACATAAATAATTCCCATTTCAGCTTTTGAGATATCGTATTCGGCATTCTGCAAAAGTCTTACCAGCATTGACTCAACATCATCACCAACATAACCTGCTTCAGTAAGAGTTGTTGCGTCAGCGATAGCAAAAGGAACATTAAGCAATTTTGCCAGAGTCTGAGCGAGATAAGTTTTTCCGGTACCTGTAGTACCAATCATTAAGATGTTACTCTTTTCAAGTTCAACATCGTCAATGCTGATAGATTTCATGGCATCGATTCTTTTGTAATGATTATATACTGCTACTGCAAGAGATTTTTTAGCACGGTCCTGTCCGATGACGTATTCATCAAGGAATTTCTTAATACTTGCAGGGTTGATACCTGTTTTTGATTTATTGAAATTGACGCTGCTTGTTGGGTCAGTATTCATCTTAATGATATGAACGGCACCATCAACGCAAATTTCGCAAATAAAAGGAGCTTTCCCGAATCTATCTGCGGGACCTTTAATTAAATTTGTAACCTTATCTGCGCTTCGACCGCAGAAAGAACATCTTGGAGCATTTGTATTTGCTGACTTAGCTGCCATATCCAATAAATTATTTAGTGCGCGATAAGGGAGTCGAACCCCCACGAGTTGCCTCGCTAGATCCTAAGTCTAGTGCGTCTGCCAGTTCCGCCAATCGCGCTAAATAACAATAAATATAATTAAAAATAGCAAATGAAATTAGTCAATTAGGAATGATTTCTTAGTAGCAGTAATGAAAGCTAAAAGAAGAAAATAAATTGTCGGTTACAATTTATCATTTAGAAAATCTCCGAGAAGGTTATCATCTGATATAAATATCTTTGAACAAAATTCCCCGGAAAACTTACCTGTTTTCACGCAGTTGTAATGATTTTCTCTGACAGATTTCTTGTTTTTAGACTTGGTGGAAAAAGCAAAGTCGTCAAGTTCGCATCCGCATTCAGTACAGAAGACTCCGTTATTCTTAGGAGTTTTTTTAACCGTCTTCGAGTTTTTGGAATTCTTAGAAATATTCGAATTCTTTTTCATTAAAGTTTTAAAATTAAAGTAATCAACTTAACAAATAACTATTTATCCGTAAGTTACTTATAAAAACAAAATTAGAAAAATAAAGTTCACCAAAAATAAAGAAGCAGAAAATAAATTTATATTAAAAATCGGAAGTCAGGGAGTTGCTGAAAGAATACGGGTCAGTATTTTTTGAGTAGATATCATCGAGTGATTTTTGGAGATGCTCATAGTTTTTATTATTCCAGAAAGTTTTTTGTATCTTCATGTTAACCATTTCGATTATTTCGTTAGACAGATGTTCCTTACGCTTGATATCGAAAAGATCAGTAGATTTCAGATGTTCCATGTGTTTAAAAATTTCAGAGAGAAGTTCTTCTATACCTGAATTCTTCACTGCGACAGTTTTCAACACGTTAATATCCCAGTTATTATCATGAGGTGAGCGAAGATGAAGAATGTTTTTAATGCTCGTCACAATCTCGTCTGCGCCTTGCCTGTCAGATTTGTTAAGGGCAAAAATATCGGCAATTTCCATCAAACCTGCTTTCATTGCCTGAACAGAATCTCCTGACTCAGGAACGAGGACGACAATAGTAGTATCCGCTGTTTGAGCGATATCGAGTTCTGATTGACCAACGCCTACAGTCTCAATAATAATAAAATCCTTACCTGCAGCGTCGAGTATTTTTGATACATCATTGACATTTTTGCTTAATCCACCGAGGCTTCCCCGAGTAGCCATCGAACGAATGAATACATTTTCGAGAAGAGAGGAATCGGTCATCCTTACTCTATCGCCGAGTAATGCACCACCCGTGAACGGGCTTGTAGGGTCAACAGCAATTACTCCCACTTTGTACTTTTTATGAACGAGACTTTTTATCAGACAGTCAGTAATAGTGGATTTGCCAGCTCCAGGCGGACCGGTTATCCCAATCTTATATGCTTTGCCTGTATGCTTATAAACTTCTTTTAGTAATTCATGCTTAATGTCGGTCTCGTTTTCAACTACAGAAATTGCTCTTGAGATACTTCGTTTATCACCTTTAATTACTTTATCAATATTAACCAAATCAACTTTCATCGCTCATTGAAAGATTTGAACCAATCGTAAGTATTTTTAAGTCCATCTTCGAGTTTATATTGAGGTTTCCAGCCCAATATACTTTTCGCTTTGCTATTATCCAGGCAACTTCTTAACTGTTCATCTTTTATGGCTTCCCTGTGTAAAAACTTTAAATCAGTACCGGTAACTTTCTTAATGAGCTCAACCAGTAAATTAGCGCTTGTTTCCGAACCCGTAGAAATATTAAAAACATCTGACACATTGCAATCAAGAGCTTTAACGTTTGCGTCAGCTACATCTTTTACGTAAACATAATCCCGAGTATTTGTGCCGTCTCCATTAATATAAGATATTTTATTTGAAAGAGTATTTTTCATAAAAACAGATACTACACCGCCTTCACCTGAATTTCCCTGCCTTTCGCCATAAATGTTTGCGTATCTTAAAATAACGAAATTAATGTTATAGTAGTTTTTGTAGAAGAAAAGATACTTTTCAATAGACGTTTTTGATATGCCGTAAGGAGATAATGGCTGAATAATGTGGTCTTCATATGCAGGGAACTGAACCTGTTCACCGTATGCTGCACCTCCAGACGAAGCGAAGATAAATTTCTTTACTTTGTATTTTACAGCAAGCAAAAGAAGATTTAGAGAGCCTTCAACATTTATTCTTAAATCTTTTACCGGGTCAACAATAGAATCTCTCAAATCAATCTGTGCTGCCTGATGATTAATAACATCTATCTTGTTTTCTTTAAAAATATGTTCGAGGTTATCTGAATAGATATCATTTTTATAAAATTTACATCTATTATTCACAAATTCACCGCTGCTGTTTGATAAATTATCGATAACAATAACATTATGGTCGTTAGCAAGATAAGCATCGCAAATATTAGAACCAATAAATCCTGCACCGCCAGTTACAAGTATGTTCATATCTTATTTTTCATTAAATCAGAAAATTTCCGCCCAATATCCTTCCTGTAATATATATTATCGAACATTATCTTATTGATGTTATTATAAGTTTTCGATATTGAATCATCGATTGAGACATTACTCGAGCATACGATGGACAGAACCCGACCTCCGTTTGATTTTATTTTACCGTTTTCAATCAAAGTACCGGAATGGAATACCAGAATATCACTATCTAAAGTATCGAGTCCATGAATCTCTTTACCCTTTTCGAAACTATCAGGGTATCCTTTAGATGCAAGAACAACACACGAGGAAAATATATCGTAAATCTCAAGTTTATAATTATTGATTGAATTATTAGCTGCAGAAAATAGCAATTCCAGAAAATCTGATTTGATTAACGGGAGAACTGCCTGAGTTTCTGGGTCACCGAACCTGCAATTGAACTCTATTACATAAGGGTTTTCATTTACAATCATTAATCCACAGTAAAGGCAGCCTTTAAATTTTCTACCATCTTTATCCAAACCAATTAATGCCGGCTCAATAATATCATTTTTTATCTTTATAAAAATATCTTCACCTATAAGTTTATCCGCGGGGGAGTACGCCCCCATTCCACCTGTATTTTTACCTGTATCACCCTCACCAATCTTTTTGTGATCCTGAGCAGTTGGAAGAATTACGTAATCTATTCCGTCTGTAATTACAAAAACAGATAATTCAAATCCTTCAAGAAATTCTTCTACTATAAAGCTTGCACCTGAATCACCAAATATTTTTGCAGTTGTAAGATCATTAATAAATTTAACGGAATCACTTTTGTCAACAGCGATATAAACCCCTTTACCTGCGGCAAGTCCATCAGCCTTAATAACTACAGGATAGGAAATACTATCAAGATAATTATCAACCTCTGTGTAATTATTAGTATTGAATGACTTATATGATGCGGAAGGGATGTTGTATCTCAGCATAAAATCTTTAGCATAGACCTTACTAGTTTCAATTTCAGCGGCTGCTTTTGAAGGACCAAAAACTTTTGCATTTGTCAAATTCAGCAGAGTATCTGCAAGGCCTAATGATAATGGAACTTCAGGACCTATTACAACAAGGTCGATTTGTTCATGGATAACAAATTGAGTGATACCTTTTATATCTACAGAATTTAATTTTACAGGATGTGCCAAATTATCAATACCCGGATTTCCCAGCGTGCAGTAAAGCAAACTTTCGGAATTCTTAAAGGATAATGAATTACTTATTTTCCAAGCGATTGCATGCTCTCTACCGCCATTTCCAACGATTAATATTTTTATTTTACTCAACGTCGAGCAAATAATTCAATTCTTTTGCGAGTTCGCCTGTTATATTCTTTCTGTTGTACAATCTTATCATTTCTTCATTGGCGGACGGCATTTCGTTTTTTAACCACAGTTTGTAATATTCATAGATAGCGTTTGAAATCAATTCAGGAGTCTCATCAGGAATAAATTTGATTGCATTATATTTTTCGAGAAGTTTTTTAGTTACACCTTCAGGTACGCAGGCAATGATGTTTTTGCGGCTGCCTATGTATTCTCCAACTTTACCCGGCATAGCAGCGTCTTCGTTTTCACCTCTTGAAACAAGCAGGAAAAGAACATCTGAGGAGAGGAGATACTTTACGCATTCCGCATGATTTACATAACCCGGAAGATTCAAGCTTTCCTGAATGTTAAGATGTTTCGCTAGACTCATAAGTTCTTTTGTAAATATACCGAGAAAAAGGAATTCAACCTTACCGCGGGTTTCGGGATATTTATCGAAGAAATTTCTTATAGCGTTGAAATAAAATTTCGGGTTGCGGGTATAAAAACTTCCTGAGTATGTAATCCTCATTTTATTCGTCAAAGGAAGTTTCTTTGTTTTAGCTGTTTCAAAATCCTCTTCATCATATCCATGAGTAAATATTTTTACATCGTTGTAGTTTATATTCTCATATCTCCTGATAATCATTTCCTTCACCCTTCTGTTTGTTGTGATTACAATGTTAGAATCTTTAATTACCTTACGCTCGAGTTTTTCATTTGCCTTTCTGTGGAAAGGAGTAGGGTAGAAGTTAAGCACGGGGCTATCAACCCAAGCATCTCTGTAGTCTATAACGAGGGGAATCTTATACTTTCTTTTAACTTCCTGACCAATAAGAAAATCAGTATAAGGAGGAGCTGTTGCAAAAACGAGATTAAATCCATTATACTTTTCCCAGATTGCATCAATCTTTTTAAGTGCTTTCCTTTTCCAAAATATTTTTGTGTCAGGGATGAAAAACATCTGTGCGATTCTGCTGCGTAATTTCCTGAACCTTTCTTTCGGCACTCTTGTGACAATTTTGGATAAATTCAATTCATCATTTCCAGTTCTTTCAATAATTATTCCGCTTTTAAGAGCTTCATCAAGCAGGTATTCATCTATAGCAAAGTACTTTTTAGGATTAATTGTGAGTACGATGGGCTGCCAGTCATAATTTAAGAGATATTTAGCAAATTTAAGAGTTCTTTGCACACCACCCATACCCATCGGGGGAAAATAATAGGAAATAATTAATATTTTATTCAACGTATCTAAGAGTAATTTGTATGTTTTTGAGATTTAATATATAATTTACTCAAAATATGAAAAAAACTCAATTCAACTGCATAATCCAGAATTGATTTCATTTTACCGAATGACACATTTAATGAATTGATTTAATTTTAAGATTAATATAATATTAAAATTAAATAAATGTATATATTTTATAATATTCACGTGATGATATCCAACGTATAAAATGACCAAAGCAGATATACTAATAGTCGAAGATGATGAGATAATTGCATCATTAATCAAGAAATATTTAGAGAAAAACAAATATAATGTTATTGACGTAATCTCGGACGGTGAAAAAGCTGTTTCTTTAGCTTTAAACTTTAATCCTGATTTAATTCTGCTTGATATTTTCCTGAAGAGCAGTATTGACGGTATCGAAGTTGCAAAAAGAATAAACAAGCAAAAAGAAATACCCATTATTTTTCTTACAGCTGATTCAAGCGATGAGACAATACAAAGAGCAAAAATAACACAGCCTCACGGATATCTTGTAAAACCAGTTGAAAGTATAGTTCTTATTACAAACATAGAACTAATACTTCAGAAACAATTTGCTCATAATAAAAAACTATTAGAAACACTGAAGAAAGCTTATGATGAACTTGAATCGAAAGTCCATGAAAGGACTATAGAGCTATACAAAGCTAACGAAAAGTTAAAAAACGAAATCGATCAAAGGTTAAGAATTGAAGAAGAACTTCGAAGAGCTGATACATTAGTCACAATAGGAAAAATGTCAGCAGTACTTGCTCATGAAATACGGAATCCGTTAAATTCTATAAAGATTAATACAGATATACTGATTGACAACGCTTCTTTCACCGAGAGCCAAAAAAAACGTCTTAAAATAATACACAAAGAAGTAGAGAGGCTAAACAATTTAGTAAAAGACGTTCTGCTTTTTTCGAGGCAAAACGATCTGCTACTGAGTGAATTTTTACTTGAGAGTTTTTTTGAAGCAATACATTTGCAGCTTAAGGCAATACTTGATGAAAAGAAAATAACAATCGAATTTAAAACACCGAGTGTGAAAATCAGGGGAGATGTAGAAAAACTAAAACAGGTCTTCCTAAATCTAATTTTAAATGCAATTGACGCAATTTATGAAAACGGCAGAATCGAAATAAATTCTTTTATGAAAAGTAACGACAGATTTGTTATTGATATTACGGATAATGGAAGCGGCGTAGCCGATCCCGATAAACTTTTTGAACCATTTCATACGACAAAAAACTTAGGAACCGGTCTAGGTCTTCCCATTTCTCAGAATATTCTACGCAGTCATGACGGTGATCTTTACTTGCTAAGCAGCAAACCAACAGAAACAATATTCAGAATTGAGTTACCTTTGAATAACATTATATTTACTAAATGAAAAAAGTACTTTTAATTGACGACGAAAAAGATGCAGTGGATTCATTATCCTCGTGGTTTGAAGATAAAGGTTATAATATAAAAACTGCATATTCAGGTACAGAAGGAATAGAGCTCGTAATGAATTTCGATCCCGATGTTGTAATTACTGACATTAAAATGCCTGATATGTCAGGTCTTGAAGTGCTATCAGCTATAAAAGAATATGATGAAATGATTCAGGTAATTGTTATCACTGCTTTTGATGATATGGACACAACGATAGAGGCAATACAAAAAGGAGCATACGATTATCTTGCAAAACCACTTGATATAAAAAGACTTGAATTGTCAGTCAGAAGAGCGATAGATAACAGAAGGAAAAGCCAGAAGCTTGAATTACTTGAACCTGAAAACTTGAAAGAAAGCGATAGTAGTTTACAGCTTATCGGAAAATCGTCTGTAATGATGGAAATATTTAAGAAAATTGGAAAATCTTCTGCAAACAGGGTGACCGTACTTATACAAGGAGAGAGCGGAACAGGCAAGGAATTAATTGCGAGAATTATACATAGCAGCGGTATTACAAAAGAGCAGCCGTTTGTAGCGATTAACTGTACAGCGCTACCGGAAAACCTGCTTGAAACAGAACTCTTTGGGCATGTCAAAGGATCATTTACAGATGCAGTAAGAGACAAACGCGGAAAATTTGAACTTGCAGGAGAGGGGACTGTATTTTTAGATGAAATATCAGAAATGTCATTCAAACTTCAGGCTAAACTTCTCAGAGTTCTTCAGGAGCATGAATTTGAAAGGGTAGGAGGAGAAAATTCAATACAGCTTAAAGCAAGGATAATAGCAGCGACGAACAAGAATCTTCATAAAATGGTAACTGAAGGAACGTTTAGAGAAGACTTATACTACAGGTTAAGTGTATTTTCAATTACTTCTCCACCATTAAGAGACAGACGCAATGACATTGAGTTACTTGTAAAGCATTTTATCGAAAAGATAAACACAAAACTTCATAAGAACGTCAGAAAAATACCGAAAGAAGTAATGTTACTCTTAAAAAATCACGAGTGGCGAGGTAACGTCAGGGAACTTGAAAACACCCTAATGCAGGCAGTAGTATTATCAAAATCTGACATGCTTGAGAAAGAAAATATATTATTGAAGCGCTACTCGGGAAATGAATTCAGCGACCTACTTACGAGAGAAAACTTATCACTTGAAGAACTTGAGAAAGAATATATCAAAAGAATACTTACCCGTGTAGAATGGAATGTTAACAAAGCATGTGAAGTATTAAAAATTAGTAAAGCCACAATCTACAGGAAGATTGAACAATACGGATTAAAACAAGTGAAATAATTAATTACTCTTGTATTCGTTATCCTTCAAATTAATATCAGGAATATACTTATTCCCTAAGATTATAACTGATACCTTGTCAACAAGTTTCTCGCTGATAGATATTGTTTGAGAATTTACCCAAACAGATGCATTCTTATTAATAACGATATTTTTGTTGTTTCTGTCTGTTATACTAATTTCTACAGGTACGGGCAAGCCTCCTTTATTTGTTATAACAATATTAAGTGTGTTGTCATCTGTCTGATTTACTTCGGTTATACTCAAGTCGGTTGTACCGAATTCCATAAACCATTTTTTCCAGAACCAGTTATAGTTAGTTTTAGTAAATGTGTTAAAAAGATTAAAGAAATCGTATGGAGTCGGGTGTTTGCCATTCCAAATACGAATGTACTCTTTTAAGAATCCTTTAAACATATCTTCGCCGACCATATCTTTGAGTATATCATAAACTAATGCAGATTTGTTGTATGCATTGAGGCGGTATGAGGGAGAACGCAATTGATTAGAGATTGACAGCATTGGTATATCATAAAACGTCCCTGATGTTCGAAGATAAGCCCGAACATTATAAACTTTTGAATCAATCCTGTTTGTATCTCTATTTGAATCAACCGGAGCAATTATGTTCATTGCAGTCTGGAATTCCTGAGGCAGAAATACAGCCCAGCCTTCATCCATCCAAGCATACTTCCGTTCATTTGTACCCATATAAAACGGAAAGAAAGTATGCGACATTTCATGAGAAGTAAGGTAAACAGTAGATTCCCAGGTTTCGGTGTCATCATCATTAATAATCATTGGATATTCCATACCTCCCTCGCCGTTAAAGACTGTCATTGAAGGATAAGGGTACTGAACCCCGGGATACGAATTTCCCATAAATTCTATAAATTTATCAGCAATACTGAACACATCATACTTGTTATATGCAAGAGCATTTGGTCTGAAAGCTGCATGAAGATTAACTTTTCCGGAATTAACGTTTTTCATTTTCCATTTGTAATGGTCGCTCATTGCAAATGCAAAATCCGGAATATTTTCTGCCTTAAAATACCAGACATTATTTCCGTTGTTTTTTGTCAGTTGATTATCTGCATCGAGTAAAGAACAGTCAACCTCGAAAAAATCTTGTCCTTTTAAAGCAACGTTATACATTTTTAAATAATTATCGTTTAGTATATCGGAAGGATTTTGTAAAACGCCAGTTGCCCAAACGCACATATTGGGTCTGTCAGTAGTAATTCTTACATTGAAATTATTGAAGTCGTTGTAGTATTCGACCTGCCCCTTATAATCTATCATATCCCAGCCGTCAATATCGTCAAAGACAGAAACCTGAGGATACCAGTGACCAATCATGTATGAAGTGGAATCGTATTTGCCCATTCGCGGAAAGTCTTCAGGGATTTTGAAGCTCCAGTCAATAGTTATATCGCATGTAGATTTAGGGTTTAAAGGAGTATCAAACTTAATGACAAGATTTGTACCTCCACGGGAAACACTTTTGGATTTAAGGTCAATATCAACACTGTTAATATTTAATTTAGATATTTCCATTCCGCCGGTCAGGTATCTTTCATTTACTTCCCAGTCGCGCGATTTGCCGGGTTTAGAGAAATCCTGATATGTCCTGAACACAATCTTATCGAGTGAATGCGGAGAATTATTGTAATAGACTATTCTTGCGGTTGCATTTAAAGTTTGAGAGTAAGAATTAATTTTCACATCAATTTCATAATCAGCTGAATTTTGCCAATAGTTTGTACCCTGGGAACCAGTAATAGACCTTGTTTGCTTTTCATAGGCATTATCAATTTCTTTAGGCACAAAGATATCCTGAGCGCTTGAAGAAAGCGAGGAAATTAATAATATAAATAGTAATATGTATTTCATTCTAATAATTTTAGTAAAATAATAATAGTAATCTGCATAAACAATATTCTTCAAATAATTTTACACGGAGACAATAATATAAATGCATGAAGTTGTTATATTTATTATGAGAGGTAAATCAATATACCTTTATAATATCTTTCGCCGTCTTAATAATCTCCTTTCTAAGTGACTCAGGTTTTATAACTTTGCATTTATTTCCCCATCCGAGTATCCAAGAAATAAATTCTCGAGAAACTTTAAGCTCAGCTTTGAAAAGAATACCTTTTTCCGTTTCAGTTATTTCCTGTTTATTAACAAATACTCTGTTCTTAATATTAGTACAAGATTTATTGAAAAGGAGCTCTATTTTCTCAATAACGCCCGACTGATAAATCCCCCAGGAGTCTTTAAGAAACTCGTACATTGAAGGAAGGTTTTTGTGACGGGTTTTTTTAAAAGTGAAACTCAGGTTTTGCATCTTTTCAATCAGATAAAACCTAACTTTTGCCATATCATCATTCTCAAGTCCGATTAGAATAAATGAGCGGTTTGTTTTTAAGAAACCAATAGGTGTAACACTTCTCCTTACTACTATCTTGCTTTCATCTTTTTCATAATCGAATTCAATTTTTGTTTTTAGATTGATAGACTTAACAATCCGAACAAAATACATTAGTGTTTTTTCTTTAAATATCTGTCTGATTCCTTGAAGATTTTTAATTGTATCAGTATCATTCAGTGCAAGATATGTATTGATTAATTTATTAAGAAGTTTTGTTGGGATTTTATGTTTGATACTCAAAGTTCTTTTGTAAGAATGAAGAGGAATACCAATCTCCCTTATCTTAGCAAAATCTCTGCGGACTGTTGCGGGACTTTCTGATAAGGATTGGGCTATTTCGTAATCTGAATAGTATCCAGGTTTATCGAGAATCATGGAAATAATATCAATTTGCCTTATCAGTTCTTTAGAGATTTCTTTGGGCATCGTAATATTTGTTTACATAATATAAAAAGAAATAATATTATTTAATATGCTGAATTTTATGAAATGAAAACCCCCGGTTAAAAACCGGGGGTTTTTGAATATTTAAAATAATTTCTAAAAATTCCAGATTACAGATAGATGACCAAGAAATGTACTCAGCTGACTTGTGCTTCCGCTAAATTCAGACTGGACTTTGCTGGGATTGGTTGCAGTAAGTGCTTTATTAAGTGCTGTTTCGAGAGCAAGGTTTATAATAACATTATTACTTGCTTTATAGCTTCCTCCAAGTGTAATGTGGTGTTCAACTATTGCAGGGAAGACCGGAAATATGGTCGTTTCAGGAACCGGGTTAGATCCGTAAACATAACCTAAACGCAACGTTAATGGTTTAGCAACGTCATACTCACCACCTAATTTTAAAAGCACTGAATTACTCCAATCTAGAGGAAAATCAATATTTACATTCGGACTTCCCATCATAAGGTTAACGTTTGAGTTTGTACCATTGGTAAGTCTGATTGTCATCACATCAAAGGCATCTTTCCAGTTAATCCATTCGAAATCTAATCCAACTCTGAACTCATCAGTAGCATTAACCGACATACCAAACCCGATTGATTGCGGTAATTTCAATCCAACTTCCAAGTCGTAGTTTGCATAAACGCCTTTCGAAAGATCAATTCCCATGTTGTAGAAATTCATTCCAATGTATTTAAAAGCAGTATCAAGGGGAACGCCGTGAGTACCATTTTGAGAATAGAATCCCATTACTGCTCTTCCAAACGCATCCTCAAATTGTTTTGTCATATCCATTGAAGCTTTACCGTTTTTATATGTTAATTTAGTCGGCAGGCTATAGTTTACACCGACTGAAAATCTTTCATCGGGTTTCCATGCAAGACCGATTTTTCCGCCAAAGCTAACTACATTCAGTTCTTTCATATCGGCAGTAGCAATTACTTCGTTGTAGCCAAATCCCCCCTGTTGTGGAGGTGCTGAAAATATCTGACCGAAAGTCATAGTAGGCATTCCGTTTGGAGAGCCTTTCATTATTGAAGGACTCAGTCCAAATGGCATACTCATTTCCATCATAGAATAAACTAATTGAGCAGTAATACCCGCAGAAAATTTTTCGTTAAATTTATATGCAGCAGAAAGACCACCGTTCATAGCAGCAAATTTTGAATGGTACTTTTGTTCAGCATAATCTCCTTTGACAGGATAATATGTGCTATCGGTTGTCTTATAAGAATAAGTTTGTGATCTGTATAACTCATTCTTAAGTGAAAAGTCTGCTCCCATACCACCTTGAGTATAGAGTCCAACACCCCAGGTAAACTTAGAATCCTTGTTCTTATATTTATTTACGTACCCTGCAGACGGCATTGGGTAAAGATTCTTATCTCCATCTTTGTCGTTAAGTGAGTTTTTGAAATGAGTACTTGGTGCCATTAAGGAAAAATTAGCACTTAATGTAGAACTTTTTAAAAACGAAATACCCGCGGGATTTGTCATCATCAATTCCTGCGTGTCAAAAAACCCGATAGACGTTCCTCCACGTCCTAAACTTACGGCGTCAAAGCCAATTAGTCTTGTTCCGTTCTGGGAATAAACAGAAGACACTAAAAGAAATAAAAAAGTGATTGTAAAAAGTTTTTTCATGTGAAAATAATTAAGTTTATAAAAATATGAGATAGCATTTATCCTACAGGGAAAATTATCGTTAATTATTTGTTGATACAAAACATTGTTAATAGCAACATATAATAATTATTAAATATTTTCAAGTTATCTTTAAATCAACAAATAAATGAATCGCGTAGGTAAGCAACAATAAAATCTGAATCGAAATATGGTTATAGAAACAGAAATTGAATATTTATTGATTTTTTACTACATGAAATGAAAAAAGTTATGTTTGTGAATAGAAATTTCAAGAATTACAAGTTGTCCTGTAAATATCTAAAATTTTACTATTAAGTTATTTCCCTATGTCGAATATAATATAATCTCTTCCCATTCCATTTATGAAATCATTAGCTGACATGGGTTTTTTACCTTCGGGTTGAATTGTAAGTATTTCAAGGTCGTTATCTATTGTTGAGACATAGAGCTTTTTGTTAGCAGAAAATAATGTTCCGGGTTTTATAATAGATTTATTAATACTTAATAAGCTTCTCAATATTTTGTACACTTTCCCTTCGCTCAATGTATAAGCAGATGGAGAAGGAGAGAGGCCTCTTATGAAATTATGTAATGATACAGAATCCTTGTTCCAGTCTATTTTACAATCCTTACGGAATATTTTTGGTGCTTTTGACGCTTGTGAGTTATCTTGATTAATAAGTTCATAGGATTTATTACGAATAAGATCTATTGAATTAAGAACCAAATCTGCTCCAGCATCGGACATCCTGCAATATACATCTCCAAAAGTATCATTAATATCTATTGATATTTCTTTTTGAAGAATTATGCTGCCGGTATCGACACTATCATCTAGGAAGAATGTTGTAATGCCGGATTTTGTTTCACCATTTATAATAGCATGGTTTATAGGTGCAGCACCTCTGTACTTCGGTAAAAGAGATGCATGCAAGTTTATTGAACCGAGTTTAGGTATGCTGAATATCTCTTTCGGAAGAATACGGAATGCAATAATAACAATTAAGTCAGGATTTAAATTTATAAGAGTATTTATGAATTCTTCGTTCTTAAGTTTATCAGGCTGGAGTACAGGAATATTATTTTCAAGAGCGAAATTTTTAACAGAAGAGAATTGAACTTTAAGTCCTCTGCCTTTTTGCTTATCCGGAACTGTTACTACTGCAGGAACTTCATAACCATTTTCAAGAATTTTCCTGAAAGCAGGTACTCCAAAATCCGGCGAACCCATTAATATAATCCTCATAATGTTCCGGTTTCTATTTTCCGTTATAAATAGGGTAGTTAGGCTGAACTTTATGTTTCTTAATTTTATTAAGTGATGACTTCAGTTTTTTAAGTTCATCTTCATCGAGATAGTCTACAAATAACTTTCCGTGCAGATGGTCAATCTCATGCTGAATAACTCTTGCCATCATTCCCTCTGCTTCCAAAGTAATCTCTTTCAAATCAAAATCATTATACTTTACAAATATCTTTTCAGGCCTGGTTACTTCAGATCTTACTTCAGGAATACTGAGGCATCCTTCTTCCATTGTTACTTCGCCATGATTATCAGCAATGACCGGATTAATTAAAGTAATCGGTTTAACGTGCTTGTATTCTTCAATAACTGATATATCAATGACACAAACCGATTTATCTTCATTGACCTGCGGAGCTGCTAATCCTATGCCCTCTGCATTTGCCATCGTATAATACATATCCTGAACGAGTTTTATCAGCTTGCTGTCAATTACCTTAATAGATTTTGCTTCCTTACGAAGTATTTCCATACCATATGTTGTAATAGGAAGCTGTTCCGGAAAATTATTAAAATTCATATAATATCAAACAAAAATATTTTAAAATCGTTTAATCTTTTCTAATGAACTCATAATACAAAGGATCAACAAAGTCAGCTGACTTAATCTTTATACTCTGTATAGTTCCGTCTTTAAAATATACCGGTGCCAGGCATCTGCCAATTACAAGATCGTCAAATTTACAGATGAGAGTATCGTTTCGCCAATGTCTAAAAACGCCTTGTGTTTCTGGTCTTGATGACAGCCTGAACACAAGTTCATTACCGGATTTTGAAATTACAAGATTACCGGCCTGGATGTTGTAATAAGTACCTTGCAAGTTATCCATATTGAATCCGGGTTTAAGATTCGGATCTTTCTTCTCACTGATATCATCCCACATAATTTTATCGTAAGGAACACCGTCTTTAGTACTGCTAACAAATAAAAGACTATCCCAGTTAAATACCTCCTTATTCAAGGCATAATCAAACAACTGGTACATTAATGATGTAATTACTTCGTTTTGGTCATTGTTGGTAAGAATTACAAGTCCGAATTTTCTGTCCGGAAGAAAAGCAGTACGAGAAAGCATTCCATCATAACCTCCGGAATGTTCTATATATAGATCACCTTTATAATCTGCAATACCCCAACCGAGTCCATAAGTATTGAAATGCCTGTTAGTAAGTCTTCCTGTACCATGAGAAGGAGAGGGGATTAAATTATAAGGAACGTGAGTGCTCAATATGAGTTTTTTAGAGAATATTTCTTTATCGTTTAATATTCCCATATTGATTTGCATTGTAACCCATTTTGCCATGTCATTTGCTGATGAGATTAATCCTGCAGCTGCAGCAAGGTTATCAACGTTTCTCCAAAGAACGGGAACCATTTTATATTCGTAATCAAATGTATGGGGCGAAGCTACATTGTCAGAGGTTTTTAATTGTGAAACACTTGTAAGTGTTTTGTTCATCCCAAGAGGATTTAAGATATTATCCTGTATATACTCTCCCCAACTTTTCCCAGTTACTATTTCCATTACTTCTGCAGCAATTGTATATCCGGTATTGAAATAACCATAACCGCTTCTGAATCCGAAAACCGGTTTTACGTACTGAAGCATTTCAATAAGTTCTTTATCGGAATAATTAGTACCCCAAGTAATGAAATCGCCGTGAAATGTACCAGTACCTATTCGATGTGTAAGTACGTCTTTAATCGTTAATAGATTTGTTGATATTTCATCATATAATTTAATATTCGGGATAAAGTTTCTGACTTTATCGTCAAGTTTCAGTTTCCCTTCGCTTTCAAGTATTGCAACAGAAAGCCCTGTAAATGCTTTACTGTTTGAAGCCACAGCAAATAAAGTATTAATGTCAATTTTGTCCTGCTTACCAATTTCTTTTACACCATAGCCTTTGATGTGAGTTACTTTCCCATTCTCAATAACTGCAACCGACATACCAGGTATGTCCCATCTATTCATAGATTCCTCCACGTACACATCAATATTTTTACCCATGAGCTTTATCTGGGAATAAATCTGTACAGGAATGATAACGAGCAGCGTTAATAAAAGTAATTTTTTCATAACAATGATTATTTACTTAAAATTAAGAATATTCTAGATTATTAAAAAGTGGCTTTAAAATCACTGTCATAATTGTTATTTTAATCGTTTATATAATTTTGAAAATTTTGAATAACTTTAAAAATAAGCAAGCAAGGAGCTAATTTCTTATGCCTGATTATAAATCGGAACAAATTAGGAATATAACCGTCATAGGCCACGGTGGATGCGGGAAGACCATACTGACAGAAGGAATTCTTCACTCGGCAGGCGTTACAAACAGATTTGGAAAAATTGAAGAGGGAAACACAGTTAGCGATTATCACAAAGATGAAATCGAAAAACAAATGTCGATAAATTCTGCACTCATGAACTGTTTCTGGAAAAAAGGCGACGGTGAGAAAGTAAAGTTTAATATTATTGACACTCCAGGATTCATGGATTTTATAGGAGAAGTAAAATCATCTCTGAGAGTAACTGAAACAGCTTTGATGGTTGTTGATTCCTTCAAGGGAATAGAAGTTGGCACTGAATCTTCATTTAAATTCACAAAAGAATTTCACAATAATATTATTTTTGTTATCAATAAACTTGATACTGAAAATGCAGTTTATGAAGAAACTGTTAACCAGCTTGTTGAAAGTTTTGGTCCCCAAGTCGCTGTAGTAACTTTTCCTGTTAATCACGGTCTCGGCTTTAATTCTGTTGTCGATGTAATCAAAATGAAGATGTACAAGTTTACGACCGATGGCAAAGGCGATTATACGATTGAGGATATTCCTGCAAATCTTAAAGATAAGGCAGATGAATATCATCAGAGACTTGTTGAAGCAATTGCATCTGAAGATGATGTACTGATGGAGAAGTTTTTCGAATCCGGTTCACTAACGGAAGAAGAAATAGCCGCGGGTTTAAGAATAGGATTAAAAGACAGGATGCTATTTCCGGTATTTTGTACTTCTGCCTCAACTAACGTAGGTGTAAAACCCCTAATGGATTTCATTGCAGATTACACAGAATCCCCGACGGACAGACCAGCAGAAAAAGGTCATAAACCAAACAGTGAAGAAATAGTTGAAGTTAAACCTGACGTAAACGGACAGCCCGTTTTATTTTTATTCAAAACAATATCGGAAAAAAACATCGGTGAACTTTCGTTCTTCAGAGTATATTCGGGTAAAGTAACACCCGGTATGGATTTAATTAATGAGGCAACGGGAAAATCTGAGAGGCTTGCGCAAACATACACAATGAACGGCAAAGACAGAAAAGAAATTGCAGAAGTAATAACGGGTGATTTTGCCGGTGTTGTAAAACTTAAAGATTCGCATACGAACAATACTCTTTCTTCAAAGTCGTATCCGGTTGTTCTCGAACCTATTAAATTCCCATTGCCTAATATGTCACTTGCTATAGCATCTGCCAGAAAAGGAGAAGAAGACAAACTTGGACAGGCATTACATTCATTCCATGAAGAAGATCCGACATTTGTGATGAACTATGACCCTGAAATAAGCCAGACAATTATTCATGGACAGGGTGAGATTCATTTAAATACAATCATTAACAGAATGAAGAACAAGTATGGTCTCGATGTTGTTCTTACTGAACCGAAGATTCCTTACAAAGAAACAATTAAAAAGAAAGCTAATGACATAGAGTACAGGCATAAGAAACAGACCGGTGGTAAAGGACAGTTCGGACATGTAGTTATTAACGTAGAACCTAAGCCACGGGGTGAAGGATTTGAATTTGTTAACGCAATTGTAGGTGGTGTGATTCCTGGAAGGTTTATACCTGCAGTTGAGAAGGGTATTATAGAAACAATGGGATCGGGTGTCCTAATAGGTTGTAAGGTTATTGATGTTAAAGTTACTCTTCATTTTGGTTCTTTTCACAACGTTGACTCAGATGAACTATCGTTTAAACTTGCTGCTTCACAAGCATTCAGAAAAGGTTTCAAGGATGCTACACCTGTAATACTTGAGCCTGTATATGAAGTTGAAATATACTTCCCGGAAGAATTCATGGGTGCTGTCTCAGGAGATGTTTCATCACGCAGAGGAAAGATACTTGGAATGGAATCTGAAGGAAGACTTCAGGTTATTAAATGTCACATCCCGCTTTCTGAAATGAGCGGATATTCGTCGAAACTTCGTTCATTTACACAGGGACGCGGATCATACACGAGAAAATTCTCGCACTACGAAGAGGTTCCGAAAGAAGTCGAAACAAAGATAATAGCGGACTACGAAAAGAAGAGAGCAGAAGAGCAGAAATAATTCATTGATAAATATTTATTATAAAAGGCTGATTGTATCAGCCTTTTTAATTTAAACATACTACTTTGGTTTCTGTTTACTTGCGTTTCTGAATTTAACAACTTCATACCTTTGTAAACTTAATGATAATATCATAATGCTGCGGATACAATTTCACAAGGTCGTTTCTGGTGCAAAGTTCAAAATCACAATACTCGAACCCGGGAGATACAGTACAACCAACCAAGGCATAAGAAGATTTATCTTCTACCTCAGCACAAAAGCAAGTACCTGCCTTAACAAGATGCTGGAATACATCTCCTTTTTCATGATTTCTTCCCAAACGAACAGTCTTAAGATTTCCATCAGGTTCAATTGCATATAGTAAGAGGGAATTACCTTCGTAGAAATGCCAAATTTCGTCTGACTTTAACACATGAAAAGCAGAAATATCATTCTCCTCGAGCATGAAATATATTGAAGTATATAAAACATGCTTACCCTCAAAGTGTTCGGGTAAACCGTCTGAAATATCATCTTTAGAACGGAACATTTCAGCAAAGTATCCGCCTTCCGGGTGTTTGACAAGATTGAATCTATGAATTAACTCTTCTGCTTTTGGTAACATTTCACTTTAACTTTAATTATTATTTAAAACATTTTTATTCGATGAATTTATCCTGTTCTTCCGGAGAAGGTAATCTGCAAGAATCTCTTTTACCAAACCATTTGTAACGATTACGTGCAATAATATCGTAAAATAAATTTCTTATAAACGGAGGTACAACGATGAAAGCGTAAAACAGATTATATGGAAATCTTAGATGCTTAGCTATACGCAATGCAGCACTCGAACGAGTATAATAAGTATTGACGTCGGTTAATATCAGCGTTGAGAATGAGTTAACAGGCAGATTGAATTTTACGAGTATTTCCCGCCCGGATACAGATTGCAGTGATGCAAATTTAAATGTATTATTTTTATCATTATCGATAATAAAATTTACGGAGGAGTTGCAGAAATTACAGACTCCATCAAAAAGTATTACGAACTCTCCGTCAGTCATTATTAAATCAGACAAAATAAGTTTATGTTTTATTGAAAATAAAATAAGTATCTTATATCACATTATTAACATAAACTTAAATTAAAAAGTTATGAAAATGAAGAATTTGTTCTACCTGTTTGCTGTAGCTATCTTATCATTAAGCCTGATATCAGGATGCGGCAAGAAAGATACGGCAGGAAACAAAGACGAGAAAAAAACGGAAGACAAAAAAGATGTTTCCATGAACGAAAATACTCCGTTTCATCTTAAATACGAAATGACAGATGAAAAGGGTAAAGGAACTCTTGACATGTTTGTAAAGGGTAAGAATGCCAAGATGGATATTAAAGCCAAAGAGGCAGGGCAGGATGTAGCTACTCTTATGTACATAAAAGACGGAATGATGTATATGGTAATGGATATGATGGGGCAAAAGATGGGCATGAAGATGGATGTTTCAAAAGATGAGAACTTCCAGAAAGACTTTGCCAAACTTTACGATGTGAAGGAACATCTTAAAGATTATACAAAAGGAGGAAGTGAAGATGTACTTGGATACAAATGTGATGTTTACACAAAAGGTGCAGAGAAAATATGGATTTACAAGGACATGATAGCATTAAAATTCACGGACGGTAAATCAACATTAGAAGCGAAAGAATTCGAACCGGATGCAAAATTAGCTAATGATTTCTTTGATCCGCCAAAAGATATTGAATTCAAATCTATGGATGATCTGAAAAATCTCGGTCAGTAAAGATTATTCTTAAATACAGTATTTATAAGGGTTTAAGGGCTTCCTTAAACCCTTTTTGCATGAATAATATCATTGAGAAAGAGCTCCAATTTACGTATTTTAACGATTGTTCCGGGGGTATAGCTCAGCTGGTAGAGCACTTCGTTCGCAACGAAGGGGTCAGGAGTTCGAATCTCCTTATCTCCACTTTTTAAACTCCCTTAAGGGATATTCAAAACAAAATATAAATGCCAAACGAAAAGATAATTCCTGTAAATATTGAGGATGAATTAAAATCATCATATATAGATTATTCCATGTCCGTTATTGTTTCGAGAGCTTTACCGGATGTAAGAGATGGATTGAAACCCGTGCACAGAAGAGTTCTTTTTGGAATGAGTGAACTCGGGAATTATTCGAATAAACCGTACAAGAAATCTGCAAGAATAGTTGGTGAGGTCTTAGGTAAATTTCATCCTCATGGCGACAAAGCAATATATGACACAATGGTAAGAATGGTACAGGACTTCTCCCTGCGGTATACACTTGTGGACGGACAAGGAAACTTTGGTTCAATTGACGGAGATTCAGCAGCAGCTATGCGTTACACTGAAGCACGAATGTCAAAGATTGCTGAAACATTATTAACTGATATTGACAAGAACACCGTAAATTTTGTTCCTAACTTTGATGAAACATTAAAAGAACCGTCAGTACTTCCTTGTAATTTTCCGAATCTTCTCGTAAACGGTTCAAACGGTATTGCTGTAGGAATGGCGACAAACGTAGCTCCGCATAATTTGACAGAAGTGTGCGACGGATTAATATACCTGATAAAGAATTCTGATGCTCCGATAAAAAAGATTATGAAGTATATAACTGCACCTGATTTTCCGACTGGGGGCATTATATACGGATTCCAGCCTGTTATTGATGCATATGAAACAGGAAGAGGTAAAGTAATTCTTCAAGCAAAAGTATCCATAGAACCGGACCGGAACAAGCAAAATATTATAGTAACAGAGCTACCGTATCAGGTTAATAAAGCTACATTGATTGAGAATATTGCACAACTTGTTAGAGACAAAAAGATTGATGACATTGCTTCAATAAATGATGAGAGTGATAAAGACGGAATGAGAATTGTAATCGGGCTGAAGCGTGATGCTAATCCGAATGTAATCGTTAATAATCTATACAAGCACACACAGATGAGAGTGACGTTTGGAATAATCAGTCTTGCACTTGTTGACGGAGTTCCAAGGGTACTCAATCTTAAAGAAATGATGGAGTATTTCATTAAACACAGACTCGAAGTTATTGTAAGACGTTCGAAGTTTGAACTTGATGCAGCAGAAAAAAGAGCACACATATTGGAAGGGTATATTATTGCTTTAGATAATATAGACGAGATTATTAAAGTTATAAAGAAATCGAAAGACACTCCAACTGCAAGAGAATCCCTGATGAAGAGGTTCAAGCTTACTGAAGCTCAGGCAATAGCCATTCTGGAAATGAGATTACAGAGACTGACAGGACTTGAACGAAAGAAGATAGAAGAAGAATACAAGGAATTATTGAAAACAATAGAAAGGCTCAAGAGGATACTTGCGAGTGAAGACTTAAGAAGAGAATTAATTATAAACGATTTAAAAGAACTAAAGGATAAGTTCGGAGACGAAAGAAGAACTTCAATTATCTATGATGTAAAAAAGATGAGCGATGATGAAATGATAAAAGAGCTTGTGAAAGAGGAAGATGTAGTGATTACAATTTCCAATAAAGGATTCATTAAGAGAATTCCCGTTACTTCTTATAAAGCACAGGGCAGGGGAGGAAAGGGAATTACGGCTGCATCTACCGGAAGTACTGATGAAGATTTCATCGAACATATGTTTATTGGTTCTACTCATCAATATATTATGTTCTTTACAGACCGCGGTAAGTGCTACTGGTTAAAAGTTTATGATATACCTGAGGGGTCAAGGTCTTCGAGAGGTAAATCCATACTTAACTTGATAGAAAAGGAAAAGGACGAAAATATATCTGCATTTCTTATGGTTAAAGATTTTGCGGAGGAATTATATGTTACGATGATAACAAAATTAGGAGTTATTAAGAAGACTAAACTTGATGCTTATTCAAATATCAGAAGAAATGGTATAAATGCAATAAATATAAACGAGAAAGACGCATTAGTTGAAGTTAAATTAACGAATGGCAGCCAGGAAATTGTCATTGGAACACATTTTGGTCAGGCTATTAGATTCAACGAATCGCTGGTAAGGGATATGGGCAGAACGGCAACAGGGGTAAGGGCTATAAAACTTGCGAAAGGTGATTATGTAGTTGGTATGATTGCGGTAGTTCGGGCAAGTGCAACGATACTTGTGGTAACTGAAAAAGGATACGGCAAAAGGAGTGATTTGGCTGATTACAGAATAACAGCAAGGGGCGGTAAGGGTGTAAAGACAGTAAAAACATCGGATAAGGTAGGTAAGATGATTTCTATTAAAGAAGTAACCGATACAGATGATCTAATGATAATAACGACACGCGGTATTTTAATACGTCAAAAGATAAAGGATATTCGAGTGATGGGACGTGCGGCTTCCGGTGTACGATTGATAAGGATTGGAGAAAATGACTATATTTCTGCGATTGCAAGGATAGTTGAAGAGGACAAGGAAAATGGTAACGGCGGTAATCAGGAAAAAATGTTTTAATTGAATAAATGAAGAAAGTTGACCTCAGAAGCGATACTGTAACAAAGCCGTCAAAGGCAATGCGTGAAGCTATTTTTAACGCGGAAGTTGGTGATGATGTATTCGGCGAAGATCCTACCGTAATTAAGCTTCAGGAAAAGTGCATTGAGATATCAGGTAAAGAAAGTGCGTTATATGTAACCACCGGCTGTTTAGGAAATCAACTTGCTATAAAGGGTCACACAAAACAGGGTGATGAAGTTATATGTGAATCTGAAGCGCATATATTCCACTACGAAACATCGGCTCCTTCTATTATTTCAAACGTACAACTTCACACTGTACCCGGGATTAATGGTGTGATGAACTTAGAGGATATCAAAACTGCAGTAAGAACAAGCGAGTATTACTTTCCCAAAACCACTCTTATTTGCCTCGAGAATACTCACAACCGTGCGGGCGGGACAATACAACCTATTGACAACATCAAAGAGATTTATACGTTTGCAAAAGAGAACGGAATAAAGGTACATATAGATGGTGCAAGAATATTTAATGCTTCAGCTGCTACAGGAATAACAGTGAATGAATATGCACGATATTGTGATTCCATTTCATTCTGTTTCTCAAAAGGACTGGGTGCACCCGTTGGTTCAATACTATGCGGTGAAAAAGATTTTATTATTACTGCTCATAAATGGAGAAAAATACTTGGAGGCGGAATGCGTCAGTCGGGTATTATAGCTGCAGCAGCACTGTATGCACTTGAGAATAATGTTGAGCGACTGAAGGAAGACCATGAGAAGGCAAGATATTTTGCAGAGGAGATATCAAAGATTGAAGGTTTTAATGTAAATCTTGAAAATGTACAGACTAACATAGTCGTATTTTCATACAGCAAGCTGAACAAGAATGAAATCATATCACTTCTTGAGAAAAACGGTGTAAGAATATCTTCAGGAAGTTATGAGAATCTCAGGGCGGTCTTTCATCTTGATGTTACATTTGAAGAAGTTAAGAATTCAATTGAGATTATTAAGAAAGTATTGTAATGTTCTTGAAAAAGATATTCTTATCAATATTTCTTCTTTTCGCTTTCAGTTTCGCATATCCACAATCCTATAAATATTTATGCATAACCTGCGATGATTTACCCTACATAACAAAATACTTTAAAGAAAATAATACAGGCAGATACATAACCGTTAAACTTCTTAAAATCTTTAAAGATAACAATATTACCGCGCTTGGATCTGTTAATTCAGGAAAACTTTTCCAAAACAATATATTTGATTCTTCAGGTGCTAAAATTCTCGGACAATGGCTCGATGCAGGAATGGTTCTTGCGAACCATACATATGCCCATAAAAATTACAATAATTTATTTTTCTCTGAATTCAGGTACGATATTCTTGATGGAGAAACAGTCTTAAAAGAACTTCTTACATCAAAGGGTACGAAGTTAAAATATTTCAGACATCCGTTTTTATTCAGGGGAGATACTAAGGAGAAAGCAGATTCACTTCAGGCATTTCTGGACTCATTAGGTTACATCGTAGCGCCTGTATCAATAGACAATTCAGACTATATTTTCTCGTGGGCTTATGAAAAAGCCAAATATAAAAAAAATGATTCATTGGCAGGAAGAATCGGAATTGATTATGTTATTTATATGGAAGATGTTTTAAAGTACTATGAAAATCAGTCTTTGGCACTTCTCGG
>JBHELA010000231.1:0-6811 GCA_041859005.1 Ignavibacteria bacterium | reverse complement strand
CTTGCAACGATTACAATAAAGACCAGAGATTATGAACCGACAGACGATGAGAAAACTCTTTTTAAAGCAATACTTAAGAGAAGAACAAACAGGCTTCCTTTTGCAGAGGATGTTATTGACGGGATAACTCAGCAAAGATTAATGACAATTACGAAAGAAGATCCGGATGTTCGTTTCTCAATAGTTGAAGATAATAATCAAAGAGAAGAAATTATTAAACTTATAGAGCAAGGCGATAAACTTCAGTCTCAGAATAAAAGTTTCTGCAGGGAACTTGCACAGTGGGTTCATCCAAACCGTTCGAACAGCAAAGATGGTATTCCCGGGTATGCATTCGGAATGGGTGATTTGATTTCATACGGAAGTCCATTCTTCATCGGGAACCTCAACTGGGGCGATATTCAGGCGGGACGGGACAGAAATCTCGTTAAGGGCTCTCCCGTTCTCGGATTTTTGGAAACAAAAAATGATAAGCCTTTCGAATGGCTGAGAGCAGGTATGGCTCTTGAAAGAATTTTACTTAAAGCAGCATCGATTGGAATAGCTGCCTCATACTTAAATCAACCGCTTGAAGTACCTGAGCTTTTTGAAAAACTTAAGGAAACTGTAAATACTTCAAACTACCCGCAATTACTCCTCAGGATGGGTTACGGTAAAGAAGTGCAGTCAACACCAAGACGTGACGTTGAGGATGTGATAAGATTGAACTGATGCAGCTTGCACCTGC
Organism: Ignavibacteria bacterium; assembly: GCA_041859005.1. GTDB lineage: Bacteria > Bacteroidota > Ignavibacteria > Tepidaquicellales > Tepidaquicellaceae > CAIKZJ01. The sequence continues at coordinate 6,084 of JBHELA010000231.1, read as the reverse complement.
TTCTTTTAAATCAACTGTTTTTGTTCTTATTCAGTTTGTCTGTTTGATAGTTATATTTATTAATATTAACATCATCCCGGATAATGTATATGTTATTTTGGGAATTGGGATTTTTCTGATTCTCGGTATCTGGGCTGTTTTAGATATGAAATTCAGTTTCAACATTGCCCCGGACATTTCCCCTGACAAAGAACTTTCACAGAAAGGTCCTTATAAATTTATAAGACATCCAATGTATTCTTCAGTACTCGGTATTACGCTTTTTTATATTCTAAATGATTTTTCATCTATCAGAATTATAATCTATGTTATATTAACGGTCAATTTCATTATGAAACTGGATTATGAGGAGAAGATACTCTTAGCTAAGTTTCCTAAATATTCAGATTATATGAAAATTACAAAAAGGCTAATTCCATTTATCTACTGAGTTTTATACAGCTATTTGCAGGAATTTTCATATTTCGTTTGATGTTTTAAAATATAGAAAATTTTAAATAATACATTTATGCCAAACGCAGCTCATTTACATTTAATACTCAATCACTTCCCTATAATCGGTGCAGCAATTGTGGTAATAGTTCTTGGATATGGAATAGTGATAAAAAATGACAGAATTAAACAACTCGGAATGTTTCTTATTGTTCTGATTGGTCTAATTACAATATTCATTTTTACGACCGGGAACAAAGCTGAAGGATTTATAAAAGGAAATGAAGGTGTTGTAGAGGAGAATATTGAACCTCACGAAGAGTTTGCAAAAATAAGTATGATTGCAATGGAATTTACTGCATTAGTGTCTCTTATAGGATTAATTTTATTCAGAAAAGATAAAGCTGTTCCTTTATGGTTTAGTATTATTTTATTCGGACTTCTTCTTGCCGTCAACATAATGATGATATACACAGGACATCTTGGGGGAAAGATATCTCATAGTCACATTATGACTAATTTCTAACATTTAACTGACTAAGAATTTTCATCATATCTGGTGGAAGTTCAGCTTCAAAGTGAAGTTTATCTTTTGTCCGAGGATGTAGAAACCCCAATACTTTTGCGTGCAGTGCCTGTCTTGACATATCATCAAGCAGATTCTTTATCTGCGCACGGATATTAGCAGTTAAGTTAACTGAATGCGGAACTCTGCCTCCGTATGTTTCATCGCCGAATACAGGGTGCCCGTCATTGGCTAAATGTACTCTTATCTGATGAGTCCTTCCAGTTTTTAGATTCAGCTTTATCAGGGAAAGGAATTCATATTCTTGCAAAACTTCAAACATCGTAATTGCAATTTTTCCTCCTTCTTCATCTTCTTTCAGGACTGCTACCTTTTTCCTGTCACGTTTATCCCTGGCTAGTCTTGATTCTATAATCCCCTTCTTCTTTTTAAGATTTCCCCAAATTATTGCTTGATATTCCCTTTCAATATCATGTCTCATGAAAAGTTCAGAAAGCTTGCTGTGAGTTACTTCATCCTTAGCAATTACAAGAAGACCTGACGTATCCTTGTCAAGTCGATGTACTATACCTGCCCTTTCAAAACCGTTCATACTCGAAAGATTTTCCTTTTTGCTTTCAGCATAATACATTATAGCATTTACCAGTGTTCCTGAATAATTTCTGTATGCGGGATGAGTTACCATTCCTGCAGGTTTATTAACAATCATTAAATATTGGTCTTCAAAGATTATATCAAGAGGTATATTTTCGGGAAGTATATCCTGTTTTTCGGGCACAGGAAGTTCTATTTCTATTTCGTCATATGGTTTAAGTATATAATTTGATTTCACAAAATTACCATTAACCAAAACATTTCCCCGGTTTATAGCCTTTTGAACCTTTGTGCGAGTTGCATTCTCAACAAAAACAGTTATATATTTGTCTAATCTCTGCTTTTCCTTAATATTGGGGACGGATAATTTATAGTTTTTTTCCAAAGTATGTTAACAAATTGTAAATAGAGTAATATAGTTAAAATTGTGTGAAACTTTCCGTTTGAAAATACGAATATTAACTAAGTAGTTCAATTTGAAAACAACAAACAAAGGAGAAAATATAATGAGAACACTAAAAACATATCTATTCGTATTTACAGTCATAGCTGTAATTTTTTCGGCAACTCAGCTAAAAGCCGATAATATAAGCGCTGCAAATACATCAGATTTGAGAATTCACATATACAAGGAATTAGTTGAAATACTAAAATCACCTATGTGGCTGAATTTTCAGGATAAAAATCTTAAAGGGGAAACTGAAGTTACAATTTGCGTATGCCATTCAGGAAAAATAGTTCTAAAGTCAGTTGATGGTGAAAATCAAATTTTAAACAATATGATTACTCACAAATTCAACTCACTTAACCTTTGGACCGCTACAAATTTTGCAGACCAAAGCTATAATTTTAAAGTTGTATCTAAATAAGATTTGATTTTCCATTAATTCCCTTCGAATAAGAGAAGCACCGGCTGAAATAAGTAAAGCCGGTGTTTTTGTTCATTTATTACGGTAAAATATAATAATACGGTAATTTAAACCCCTCTGCGTTTTTTCTTTATCTTACATATTTTTATAGCAGTTACGACGTTTAGTTAAATATTAACTTGAATTTATTATAATTTTGTTATATATTTCATGCAAATAAATTATTGAATATGGAAAAAACTTTTTTAAACAAATCGGGCAAGAAGTTTTTTTATTATTTCTTTTTTGCGTTATATCTCACAGGATTTTTGTATATATCCGGTTGTACCGGCTCTGATACAGAGGACGCAGCCGTATTGAGAGCAAGGGATTCTGTAAATGTTTATTCCCATATTGCACTCGCTTTTACTGATTACAAAACTTCACTTGATTACAATAAAGAAGAGAATAATAAAAAGGCAAAAGAATCATTTGAAGAAGCATTGAGTACTCTTCAGGAAGTAAATTCGAAATTAATTGAAGATTCAACACGTGCGGCTTGGAAAACTGATTACGATAACCTCATTGTAAGTATTATTCAGGACTATTTATATACACAAAAAGATATTCCTGATAAAAGTCCTGTATTTAAACTCGCGAAGAAATACAGAGTAAAATACGATAAAATTTCACTAAATTCAGAATTAAGCACAGATACTGAACCATTACCGGACGGTAGCGATGTACCTCTTGTTAGTAACAGCGCGGTCGATGAATATATTGATTTCTTCTCTAAAACAGACAGGGGTAAAAATTTTATAGATAAGACCACATATCGCTCGGGAAAATATTTCCCTTTAATGAGAAAAATACTCCGATATCATAATACACCCGAAGAAATGATTTATCTATCTGTTCAGGAATCCGGGCTAAATCCTACAATTATTTCAAAAGCAGGAGCTGTCGGTCTTTGGCAGTTTATGCCTGCCACAGGCAAAGCATATGGACTATATCAGGACGGATACAGGGATGACAGACGAGATTTCGAAAAATCAACCGATGCCGCCGCAAGACATTTAAAAGATTTATACAGATCATTCGGCGACTGGTACCTTGCTTGGGCTGCATACAATGCAGGACCCGGCAGAGTCAATAGTGCAATCAATAAAAGCGGTTCAAAAGATTACTGGACTTTGAGAAGCTATCTTCCAGGTGAAACTAAGAATTATGTTCCTTCAATTCTGGCGCTTTCATTTATTTTCAGAAATCCGAAAGATTATGGATTCAAAGACCTTGAATATGGCAAACCGATTTCTTTTGACAGGATAAATTTTGACGGAAGCATTACTCTGGATAAGATTGCAGAATACTCCGGTACAGATATAGAAACTATTAGGGAGCTGAACTCAGAACTTACAAGCGATGTAGTTCCTGATTATGATATCCCATATCAGCTCAGAATCCCTCACGATTCGTATAAAACATTCATAACTAAATTTAAGAAATCAACTGATTATAACAGCAGTCAACCCGAACCTGAATTTGCAGGAAATGAGAAATCATCATACTACTCATCTGAGATATCAATAGTAACATACGATGTCGAAAACTATAACCCCGGTGATCAGGTAAACCTTGGAAGCATAACCGATAAAACTCGTTTGACATACTTATATAAAGGTAATGAAGGGCTTAAATTCGTTGCCGACTCTTTTAAAGTCAGGGAATCTGATATTAGACGCTGGAATTATCTTTCATATCCTTCTAATCCAAAACCTAACCAGACTCTTTCTATATACCTGACAAAGAAACAGTACAATACTCTTTACAATATAGAAACTGAATCAGAAACCGGAAGTATTGAAAATAATAACAGCAGCAATAATGAAAATACTAATACAGTAAGCAACAACGGCAGTGTAAACTACGGCACGAAAATAAAAACGAATAACAACGGGAATAACAGCAATTCAGATAAGAATGAAAATGTTTCAGAGAAAAAAGAAAAGAAGGTTCCTACAGAGAAGCTTCAGACTTATACAGTAAAAGAAGGAGAGTATTTAGGAGAGATTGCAGAAAAATACGGCGTGAAAGTATCAGATATACGTGATTGGAATAACCTTGATGGTGATAAAATTCTTGTTGGTCAAAAACTGAAGATTTATTCCGACAAAAAAGTAACAATGAAATCTGATAACACAACCTCAAAAAACACTCATCATGTCGTTGCAGAGGGAGAATATCTATCTGAAATCGCAAATGAATATGGTGTAACTGTTAGTGATTTAAAGGAATGGAATGAACTTGAAGACGATAAAATACTGGTTGGACAAAAGCTTTTAATATCAGAACCGAAAACTACTGATAAGAAAACAACGGTTAAATCAAAGACACATACAGTAAAAGAAGGTGAAAACTTATCCGGAATTGCAGAAAAATACAACATAAGCGTTCAGAATATAAAGGACTGGAATGATATTGAAAATGACATAATAATTCCCGGACAGGAACTTAAAGTATCAAAACCATCGGAAAAGAACAATAAAGAAACTTCAAAATCCAAAACTTACAAAGTTAAAAAAGGCGATACTCTGGCATCAATCGCCGAAGAATTCAATGTATCAGTTTCAAACCTAAAAAAATGGAACGACTTAAATAGCGAAGGAACAATATTCGTAGGACAGGAATTGAAACTTTACAGTAATAATCAAACCAATGATAGCAAAACAAAGGATAATTCGACCACAAAGAAAACTAAAGACAGAAAGAAGAAAAATCCATAGGGGGAATTTATTCATATTGAAAGAAATTATTAAAATTACTAAATTGCATATTAATTGAAAACGCTGGCATAGCTCAGCTGGTAGAGCAGCTGATTTGTAATCAGCAGGTCGGGGGTTCAAGTCCCTCTGCCAGCTCCATTAAAATAGCCACTTAGAACAAAATCTAGGTGGCTATTGTTTTTTCTGGCTACTGTTTGGCTACAGTTTGTTAAAGTAATTGTAAATAAATTTGTGTCGTTGATAAATTACTGTGTCCAAGTAAACTCATTATCTCATAAAGAGGCTTGCCTTGCTTCGATAACAAAGAAGCATAGCGGTGTCTTAAATTGTGAAATCCCCAAAGCTTCTGATTAAATTTACTAACCTTTCTTTCTAAAAACTTAGGCTGTTCTGTCCAGTCAGGAAATAATAATTCATCAGGTTTAAGTATAGGAAGTTTTAGACTTAAAGGAACTTTACGAGGTACTAGGTTAGAGTTTTTACTCTTCCTTGTATAAAGAACAACGTAATCAGAAAAAATATCCTCACCTTTTACTTTTAATGCTTCATTAATTCTTGCTCCTGTTTCCAAAAGAAAATCAATTAAAAGATTTTGCCTTCTGTTACAAATTAATTTAACTTTCAAAATATCATCATCACTTGGAATATACTTTAGCTTCTTTTGAATTGAAAAGGGTTTTATTCCAACAAGAGGATTTTTAATATTAAGGTCATATCCGTTTATTATCTGATTATAAAAAGCTTTATATATTCTTATCATTGAATTAACCTTATAATTATCTTGTCCGTTTTCTTTAAGTCTATCTACTAAGGTATTAAAGAGATTATTAAAATCCGCTTTAGTTAAGACATCTAAGGAAACATTTCCAAAATGATTTATAAGCATTGAAAGATAAGATTT
>JBHELA010000216.1:0-3537 GCA_041859005.1 Ignavibacteria bacterium | reverse complement strand
AGTTCGTATTTATAATTACTAAATACTCCAAGGTCTCTTCTTCCTTGAGAGAAAGTAACATTGTTTATGGTTAAAATAATTACTATTATTGTCAGGGAAAATAAAAACTTCCTGAATAGGAACTTGTCAACCTTATATTTTGTATTTATATTATTAAAACTCAACAATAATGATTAATCGTAAACTCTGTGTCTTTATCTATCCTTTTTTAATTAATGAAATAAGTTATATTTTGCAAATCAAATCAAATAACCCTGACAAATTACTACTATTTTAATCAAAAACAAACAATAATAAACAGTTAAAAATATATTTTCAATGATTAATAGCAGAGAAAAATTTTCTTTCTTTTACATTACTTTAGCAATATTTTTATTTATTACCGGTTCGGCTAATTCTCAGTTTGATTCCCATCCTGAAGAAGACTGGTACACAATCGAAACTAAGCACTTTACCGTCACCTACCATACTGGTGCCGAAAGAACTGCTCAGGTTATTGCTAAAATTGCAGAAGAAGTTTACGGTCCAATTACAGATTTATACCAGTTCCCGCTTAAAGATAAAGTTAATTTTGTCGTTAACGACCTTTCAGACGTAGCTAACGGAGCAACCGATTACTACGGAAACAGAATTGAAATATTCGCATCCGCACTCGATTTTGAACTTCGGGGAACACATAACTGGCTCAGAAATGTTATCACACATGAGTTCACTCACATGGTTCAGCTTCAGGCGTCTTTGAAATTCTCAAAGAATGTGCCCGCCATTTATCTGCAGTGGATAAACTATGAAAAAGAAAGAAGACCGGACGTATTGTACGGTTATCCAAATGCTATCGTTTCTTATCCTATCTCAGGTGTAGGCGTTCCTGCTTGGTTCGCTGAAGGCACAGCTCAGTATCAAAGACAGCAATTGGGATACGACTATTGGGATGCTAACAGGGATATGATCTTAAGAAGCTACGCCCTCGATGATAATTTGCTGACCTGGAACGAAATGGGACAGTTTTCTTCAATCACAAGCTTAAAAGCTGAATCTATCTATAACTCTGGTTTTGCACTTACTCAATACATCGCAAGAGTTTACGGTGAAGATAAACTTAAAAAGATTACAAATAGCCTCGGCGACCTTACAAACTTTAGTGTTGATAAAGCTATTAGAGAACATCTCGGTAAAGACGGCTCCGACCTTTATAATGAATGGAAAGCTTTTCTGCAAAAAGATTATGCCGAAAGAATTGCCGACGTTAAACGTACACAGATGGACGGACAGATTATCCATCTCGAAGGATTTGCAAACTATTATCCGAAAATTTCTCCTGACGGCAAAAAGGTTGCTTATCTCACTAACGGCACTTACGATTACGGAACTACACAGCTTATAGTTCTCGACCTTAAATCACAGGAGAAAGAAGTTGTTGACGCACCCGTAACTTCTAATTTTGCATGGTCGAATGACGGTAAAAAACTTATCTATGCTAAAAGAAACTCTCCGCCAACTATCGGAGACGCAGTGTTATTTGATATTTATGAATACGATTTTATCGCAAAGAAAGAAAAGAGGCTCTCCGAAAATTTAAGAGCTTTCTCTCCTTCTTATTCGCCCGACGGCTCGAAGATTCTCTACATCAGCGGCAGCGATGGTACTCTTAATCTGTTTGTAGCGGATAAAAATCTCAGCAATAAAAAACAGATTACTTTCTTCAAAAACGGCGAGCAGATATATAACCCCGTTTTTCATTCTGATGGTAAAACTGCAATTTTTGATTTCTCACATACCGAAGCAAGAAAAATTGCTAAGGTTGATGTTGAATCGGGAAGCATGGAATTCATCTTCGATGCGGAAGTGACTGACTTTAGAACGCCCGTGGTTTCGGCTGACGGTACAAAGATGTTCTTCTCTTCTAACGAAACGGGTATTTTCAATATCTATTCATACGATTTCGCTTCTAAAAATATTAAACAAATTACAAATGTAGTTGGTGGTGCATTCATGCCTACTATCGATAATAAAGGCAGTATTGCTTTCACTACTTATAAATCTGACGGTTTTAAGATTGCTTATCTAAAAGATTTTTTGGAAAAAGATAAGAGTGAATTCGGTCACTATAAAGCACCAAATAAGCTCGTTCCTCAGTATTCATCGCTCGATTCAACAGGCGGCATAGAGAATAAGCACGACTGGAAAAACCTTCGCAATTTTAACGATGATAATATCACCAAACTCGAAAGCAAGAACTATAAGAGTATATTTAATCAGCTTTCAATATTTCCTGTTCTTAGATTCGATAACTACACAAAGGATAACAACTTCCTCGACGCTATAAAGCCGGGTATTTATCTGTATTCTGACGAATTAATGACAAGATTCTCTATCTTCGGCGGATTTGCTATAAACAGAAAAGCTGAACGTGATATATTCCTTGAATTTACTTACAATAACGGTTCACCTATCGGGCAGAAGTTTCTTGCTAAGAACCTTAGCTTCGAACCAAAGTTCACACTTGCAGGTTATAACGTTACAAGAAAAGCTGACGCCTTGCTCTATGCAGGTGTTGATACACTCAGCGTGGGTGTTGCTTACGACTTGCTCGAATTTGAACTCGCCATGGATTTTAAGCTTATTAATTATAATCACGATTTCAGAATTTCGTACGGCATTTCTAAATACGCTTCAAGTATAAACAATTTTTATCTGCCAAGCAGCGGTATAGCTGTTTCCGCTTCTTCTCAGGATTATTTCACGGCACAGCGTATTTCTCTCGACTATAAATACGAAAAGGATTTTCATAACAAAAATTCTGATATCAATCCCGCAGGTAGGAAAATTAACCTTAGATATGAGTACGAAGCCAGCAATATTAACCCCGAACTTCTCGTTGACGATCAGGGTAATGTATCAACTGTCTTTACGAGTAATAAGCTCCATAAGGTAGAAGGAGTGTGGTCTGAAGGAATATACCTCTTTAGAAATCATTCTTTAAACATGAAACTTCGCGGTGCAGCAGTACTCGGCAAGCCTGTTGACAGTTTTTATGATTTCTATGCGGGCGGAATGATTGGTATGAGAGGATATCCGTATTTCTCTCTCGGCGGCGACAGAGTTGCACAGGCAAACCTTACGTATAGGTTCCCTCTTATAACAGGAATCGATACGAGAATATCGCCTCTGTACCTTGATAAACTTTATCTCTCGCTATTTGCCGACTACGGCGATGCTTGGTACGGAACAGCTCCTCAGCTTAATGAATTCAAAAAAGACATCGGATTCGAACTTAGACTGCAGGCGTTTTCATCTTACGTATTCCCGACAAGTATATTCTTCAGCATGGCTTACGGTCTGGACAGCTTCACAAAACGCTTTCAGGGCACCGACGTTACCTACGGCAAAGAAACTATATACTACTTCGGAATGCTCTTCGGTTTCGACATGTAAACAAATGACATGTAAACATATTGTAATTTTCTTTTTTTAATCTTGTCATCCCCGCTCGCACTTGGCGGGGATCTAACCTTGGTATATTAATTAAATTCCCAA
>JBHELA010000158.1:0-2919 GCA_041859005.1 Ignavibacteria bacterium | reverse complement strand
TTCAATGATAGAGCCGGAATTTATGAGACCGGTTTTAATACCTTTGTTTATTGCTTCATGCATGACGCTCATCTTTTTGCCTGAAAGCGAAACAATCGTATCAGTACCATTCAATCCGTATGAACTTTTTTTAACCTTCACTCCATAAGAGTGCATCGTAGCTCCCGATGTGGATTCGGGTGATAGATTATCCTGACAATGTTCGCGGTACAAGCCAATATTCGGCAGCTTATCCCATCCGCAAATTGCATCCGGACCGTAGTACAACGTCCTCATGGCACTCCAGTGGGAAAGACTTGCCCCATCGGGGTGAAGAAAAATTACACTACCCGTTTTGTTCTGAGCCGAAAGCAACACGGGAAACAGTAAAACTATAATTAAATATTTAAGTATTTTCATAATTCGTTTTATATCAAAAATAACGAATATATATTAAGAAATTATAAACTTATTTCTTAAAAGGCAAGAATGGAAATAAGATGAGAAACCGGCAAAGGAATAGAAAGAGAGTCAAAAGAGCGCACGCTGAAAGAGCGAATTTGTTATGAGGACCACTGATACACTTAAAGAAGAGCGCACTCTGAAAGAGCTGATGAATTATGATTTGAACTGATAAAACTGAGGATTATTTAAGATAAGCCTATTTCTTACGGATTGGATGGGATGATGGCTTATTCGGGTTAGATACGGGAGAAAAGGCTTAGAAGAGCGCACTATAATCGTGAGATTATCGTACTTTTATCGTGGGATTATCGTAAAATTGCAGATTTTTACTGTTTTTACAGTAATTTGCAGAATGTTAAGTGGTTTTGCTGATTTAGTCAATAGAAGTTATGCTAAAATAATGTAATTTCTACTGTATATACAATATATAATTATTTTTTATAAAAGTCAAGGGAAAATGAAGAAAATTATTTCAGGTAAATTCCCGATACGCTTCTCTACCGAGGATTTCTAATTAAATAGCTTCCGCTATTCAACAAGAAACATTTTTTTCGGCTCTGCATTATCTCCTGCAGTTAGTTTACAAAAATATATTCCGCTTGATAGATTATTTTCTTCAAATGTTTTTTCGTTTACTCCCGCTTTCTGATATTCGTTTTGTAGTGTTTCGATTAATCTGCCTGCGTTGTTATAAATTTATGATTTTAATATTAAATATATTATTACTAATTTGAATTAATTCTATTAGATTATCTCATTTATAAATTTATTCCCTACAAATTCAATTACAAAAATGGAAATAGATGGAAAAGTATTTCAGGTGGATGGTGACGGTTTTTTATCAGACCCTCTCATCTGGAATGAAGAAGTGGCAAGATTATTTGCTAAGTATGACGGAATCGAGGAACTAACCGAAAAACACTGGGCAATTGTAAATTTTATACGCAAAAACTGGGAAGAAAAAGGTATGGCACCAATGATTCGGTCTATTTGTCAGGTAACAGGCGTCAGGTTGAAAGAAATATATGAGTTGTTTCCCCTTGGTCCTGCACGCGGTGCATGCCGGGTTGCAGGTTTGCCAAAACCTGATGGATGTGTTTAGCAAAATTAAATTAATATGACTTTGTATAAAGCAATTTCACTTTCAGCATTTCTGATTTGTTTAATTGCAATGAGTTATCATTTTTTAAGACTTATCAGACTTGGCTCACCAAAAGATTTTTCTGAAAAAAGAGGTAACCTGAAAGCGGCAATAGGTTATTCTTTTACCGGAGCAATGAACCCGCTTAAAAAAGAGTCTGCATTTTTACATTTACCGACATATACAGCAGGTCTTCTGTATCATACAGGTACTTTTGTATGTTTTGCTCTTTACTTTTTGTTACTTTTTAATATCAGTTTTGCAAATTCAATACAATGGATTTTAGTATGTTTTTTAGCTGCATCAAGCCTTAGCGGTTTGGGTATATTTGTGAAACGAATTGCATTAAGTAAACTAAGAAATCTTTCTAATCCTGACGACTACGTATCAAATTTAATTGTTACAGGATTTCAGATATTGACTCTGATTGTACTTTTGGAAGAATCTTTTTCACCTTACTATTTTATATGCATCAGTTTATTGTTTCTGTATCTGCCTCTTGGAAAGCTTAAACATTCTTTGTATTTCTTTGCTGCGCGTTATCATCTTGGATTCTTCTATGGATGGCGGGGAATCTGGCCATTAAAAAGCAGGGGGCATATCGAATGAAAAATTTCAATGAAAAAATAGATAAAGCAACAAGGATTCTTTCCGAACCACAAGACAGTAAACTTATTTCATACCTGAACAGCTGTGTTCATTGCGGGCTGTGTGCGGAGAGTTGTTTATATTATCTCGCAACAAAAGATGAGCAATACATTCCCGCTCATAAGGTAGAACTCATCTCTTCCATTTACAGGCGTTATTGTACATTTACGGGAAAACACTTTCCCGGGCTTACAGGTGCAAGGGAGTTAGATGAAAAAATGACCGATGAAATGATAGACCAGATGTTCGGTTCGTGTACATTATGCGGACGATGTACAAAACATTGTTCCATAGGCATTGATATTACGTACCTCGTAAGAGAGGGAAGGGAAATGCTTTCAGCGATGGATCTTGTTCCCGCGACCCTGCAATCGACAGTTAATGCTGCGATTAACTCAGGTAATAATATGTCAATTCCGACCGAGGAATTTACGGATACATTAGCGTGGTTAGAAGATGAGCTGAAAGCCGAAGTGGACGACCCGCAGGCTTCAATACCGCTTAATGTACAGGATGTTATATAAAGTCTAATATTTGACAATACATTTTTAGATATATATTTGTTATCTTTGCTTAAACTTAAAAGGGGCAAAGATGAGAAAATTAGAAATACTTAATCACTCAGCAAAAGATTTATTAGATATTCTTCGTAGCAATGCTGATTATTTAACAGGTGTTCGATTATT
>JBHELA010000473.1:0-18904 GCA_041859005.1 Ignavibacteria bacterium | reverse complement strand
TATAAAAATCCGAGAAATTCAGAAAATAGATTTATAACTTTTTATCCGAAAAGTATAATATCCCAAATTGCTAAAGTGAAAACACCAGCTTGGCTGGAAGATGAAATAAACGGAGAGGAATCAGAGGTTTATCTCAAACTTGTCTTAAAAATCTCGATTTTAGGTTACTTAAAACATGAGTGCTTTACAAATAAGTTAATTCTCGATTTTGGGTCTGGGTCGGGATCTTCAACTATAATTTTAAGCAAACTTTTTCCTGAATCAGAAATAATAGGCATTGAAATGGTGGATGAATTTATTAAGATAGCAGAAGAAAAGATTAAGTTTTTGGGCTTAAAGAATGTTAAGTTTATTAAATCTGAATCTCCGGAATATTTACCCAAAAATATTAAAACACCAGATTTTATAGTTATGAGCAGAGTTTATGAACATCTGTTACCAAAGGAAAGAGAAGGAATTTTCCTTGAAATCTGGAATCTTCTAAAAACAGGCGGAGTCTTATTCATTATTGAGACGCCATATAGCCTATACCCTATTGAATTTCATACTACACAGGGACTTCCGCTTATTAACTATCTTCCGGATAACCTTGCTTATCTTTACGCAAAACACTTCTCAAGAGCTAATTTGAAGGACAAAGACTGGCAAAGGCTGCTTAGAGATGGAATCATAGGGGGAAGACCGGGATACATAAGAAGACAATTGAACTCTATAGATAATAAAGCATTGATGCTAAAACCTTTAAGTGATTTTGCAAAAGACAATTTAGAAATTTGGTATAATATTTATAAGAATAGAGATAGGCAAAAACTTGTAAAGTTAATGTATTATTTGGGAAAATTTGTAAAAATGCTGACTGGAATTACAATGACACATTATATTTATCTTGCTATACAAAAAGAAAAGAAATAATAATATATATTACAGAAATCTCCGTGCAATTCTATTATATGTTGTGTTTTTTTCTATAATATCTTCGGGGGAAATATTTCTAAGGTATTTATCAAATGATATACCATCCCAATAATGATGACAATATGCATTAGGAAAATCAAGATCTTTCTCAAAAATTCTTTTTACATCAAAGGAATAGTATAGCGGGTAGTGGAAACTATCATAAGGTTCTATATGTATAAGTTCTGGGTATTGTTTTGAAAGCTCCAGCGGCTTTCTAACAGACATTTCTGACCAATACTTATCATATCCCTTTGACCTAAAATTTCTGAATTCATTGTACCACAGTTTAAGAAACTCTGAATCTTTATTCGCAAAAATTACTCCATTACATAATCCCATACGTCTCCATTTTCCTTGTTTCCCTAATACAAGATCATGCGAAAGCAGAGGAGCAAAAGATTTTTTACAAATAACATCCATATCCAAATAAATTCCGCCCCTATCTATTAATATCTGTAATCTTAAAACATCTGATTTATGAGCAACGTGATACAGTCTTTTGTCAAAAACAGAATTAGGGGGGGTAACCTTTTTATATTCAACAAATGGTGAGATTTTATCCCAGTATTTGCCTTTAGGAAGCTTATCTGAATAGAAATATATCTTTTCCGGATTATTCAGAATTCTTATCGAATTTATATTAATATAATGAGCAAGCGGAAACAGGTCATTTTCTTTATAGAAATAAATCAGATGAAAAATATTTGGTATCATTAATAGCTATTCTTAATAAATTCTAGAATCTTAATGGAGGCGGTTTCCCATGTATTGAGACTTAATGCTCGTTTAATTGAATTAATAGATATTTCCGAATAAAGTTCTTTATCATTGTACAATTTCTTTATACATCTGGCTAAATCTTGATGGTCTCCCTTTTTAAATAATAATCCGTCTACACCATCATCAATAAGTTCTTTGCTCGTCGGTATATCACTCGAAATGACAGGAAGTCCATTTGCCATAGCTTCGGCAATAACCATACCATATCCTTCCCATAGCGATGGAAATATCATTATATCCGAATTTTGATAGTGCATTAATAACTTCTCTGTTGATATTTTTCCGATATATTTTACTTTACCTTCAAGGTTATTTGAATAAATCAATTCTTTAATCTCTTGGTAATAGTCCTCTTCGACAATATTACCCGCAATATTAAACATAAAATCAAATTCCTTGATTTCGGCAAGAGCCTTGATAACAGTTGCTATTGACTTTCGCTTTTCGACATTTCCGACAAAAAGAAGCGTAGGCTTTACACTTATTTTTGTCTTTTGAAAACCATACTTAGGAATGTAGTCAAGACCCGGAGTAACAATCAGGATATCATTTTTAATTAGACCGTGATGTTTTATACTTTCTGCTGATGTTCTGCTTATTGTAATTTTGCTTCTAATTAATCTTATAAATATGCTTTCAAGGAAGTGTACTGCTTTCTTTGGACTTTCATAACGCAAAAGATGATGAATTATAATTATGTATTTATGTTTCTTAAATATTCTAAGTGTTAACAGCGGTAAAAGGAAATGGAGAAATGCAGTATTAGTTAAAACAATTACAGATTCACTTTGTATCTTAAAGGCCTGTTTGAATCCGTACGCTATTTTCTTAATCTTTGATTTCTCTGCGACTACAAAATTAGAATCAGCACCTAGAACCATAACATTTTCACCTTTTTGTTTAAGTATCTCATAAATCTTGGCAAGATACATGTTTCCCCCGGTAGTAAACCTTGGGTAAAAAGGTATAAGGAAATGTATCTGAGTTTTTGGATTAATCAATGCCTTCTCGGTAATACTTAATAATATTTTTGTATTGAACCTGTTTTAGTTCTTTAGTTTCTGAATATCGGCTTCGGAATTTTACGAAAAACAATCTAAGATAAAATCCTATTAGATGCAAATATCTCACAAAATTATATTTTATGAAACTGCTGTTTTTCTTATAATAGATTAATTTGCTTCTATACATATTTAGGTAATAAACCGAGTCATCTGTACCAGCCTTAGTACTCGTATTTGCAACATGAACCACTTTTAGATAAGGCAGACAATAAATAGTACCTTCTGCATTAGTTATCCTTTTCTGTAAATCTACGTCTTCGTAGTAAAGGAAATAATCCTTGTCAAATCCGTTGACCTCTTGAAACACATTTTTTCTAATCATCAAACACGCAGCAGTAATCCAGTCAACTTTTAATGGTTTTTTAAATTCTATCGCTGACTTAATTATGCTATTTACCTTATTAATTCTCAAACTATAACCTTTGCCAATAAAATCAAAGAACTCCCATATGATATCAGGGAAATAATTGAATACATATCCAAGACTCCCATCTGGATAGACAAATGAGGGTGAACAAGTAATTGCATCTTTTGTACTTTCCATGAAATTATACATCTTTTTGAGGCAATTATCACTAAATTTAGTATCAGGGTTTAGAAAAACAAGATATTTCCCATTCGCTTTTTCTGAACCATAGTTGCATGCTGTACCAAATCCTAAATTTGAATCAAGTTTATATAACTTGGCAATATCGAATTTGCTAATCACAGATTCTATTCCCCTGTCAGGTGAATTATTATCGACAATAATAATTTCATAATTGATTTCACTAATACAAGAAATAACAGATTTAATACAGCTCTCAATATCCCTGTGTGAGTTATAATTAACAATTATTATTGAGATATCGTTACTCATTAAAATTATCTAGATAACTTTGATATTCCTTGTAGCCTCTCTTAAAATCCATTGCGATACTAGTTATGTAGTCATTTGAAACTACAGTAATCTTCTTTATAGTCTTCCTGTCATTTAAATACTTGAAAGAATTGATAAACCCAACCCAAAAACCTATTACCGAATACACTAAAAATAAAAGTTTCCGTTTTTTGATAAACCTCAAATAATTCCAGTGTCTATTAAAAACAGATAATAAACTGTATTTCAAAATCAGTTTTAGACTATGGTTTTTTATTTGCAGAGAATTTAAGTTTCTTTCCATTAAGAAGAACTTTTTGCTAGGCGTGTTTTTTATTGTAGCACCGCATTTATGATAACATTTAGCTTCAGGTACATATAGGCATTTATAACCTGCGAGCTGCATCCTATAGTTAAAATCTACATCCTCATAATAAGCAAAAAATGATTCATCAAGAAGCCCAATTTTCTTGAAAATATCTGCTTTGTATGCTGTTGCTCCGCCGCATCCTCCAAAAACAAAACCCTTGCTTTCGTACTGCATATCGTCTATTTCGTTATTACCACGCTTAAAAGGATAACTATAAAAATCATAGTAATCTCCTGTAGTGTCGAATCTATTTCTTTTGTAAAAGTTAAACATTTTGCAAGTTGTACTTCCAATATAATCATTAGTGAATCCTGATAGTAAGCTTTCAAGAAAGAACTCATCGCATTCAATATCATTATTCAGTAATAAGACATACTCGCACAATTGTTTTCCTAAAGCATACCTAATACCGCAATTTGTAGCGTAAGCAAAGCCGTAATTTCTCTCAAGACTTATAATTTTGATTTCAGGATAATTATTTGTTGTATAATCAACGGAATCGTCATTTGATCCGTTATCAACAAGAATAACCTTATAATATTTGTATGACTGATTTCTTATAGAATTGAAGCATTCTTCAAGATGATCTAATCCATTAAAATTTGGTATGACAATATAAATCATATTAGCATACTTATAAACTTTTCTAAGGAATTTTCCCAGTTAAGAACCTTTCTTACCGATTCATACCCATTTTCAGAAATACTTTTATTCAGAATATTATCAGATACAAGCAATTTCACTTTTTCATAAACAGATTCTGATGATGTATTAGCAGTAAAAAGAACGGATTGATTATCGATGGAATATTCAGGTACTGCCCCTACACGAGTGCTTACGACTGATGTTTTACATGCCATAGCTTCTGCCGGAGGCAACCCAAATCCCTCTTCCTTGCTTGCATAAATAAAAATGTGGGATTCATTATATATTTTTGATATTTCCTCTTGAGTTGGATTTTTATGAAATGATACAAAGTCAGGATGATTATGATACCTTTCCAGTCCGAATGATATAAATCTTAACGACGAATATTCACTTTTAATTTTTTTCACTGCATCTATAATCGATTCTGTATTTTTCTTGTTTAATTTGTAATCAATATAGCTTATAGTTTTTTCATATGTATCATAATATTTATTTATATATGGGAAATATACACTATAATCTATTCCATTCAAAATCACTTCCGAAACCAATCCGTGATCATTTAGTAATCTATTTTTAAGATAATTACAAATTGTTATTCTTTTCAAATCAAGTTTATAGCTTTCATAAACAAGGTTAATGTTTGAATCCCATGTTTCTATGTCTTGGATAAAGTAATACTTAATTCCTTTACTGGAACTCATCTTCGAAACGTCAAAAGCTGTAGGCCAGCTTGTTGCGAAAACATAATCTGCATCCCTTACAAAATTATCACTAATTATAGGCACACCCTTAATTACTACATCTTTAATCAACTTTTTATTTTTAATTCCATTAAAATAGTTCTGAAATGTCCAGCTCATTCTTCTGGGATTCAGACTATATTCGTTTTTTCCTGTTGACAAATTATAATAAGCCAAAGGGTAATACAAGACTACATCATATCCTTTAACTATAAGTCTAGAAGAATATTCAATTATAACATTCATACCTCCAGATTTAATTATTCCTGGTATAATAAAATTAATTTTCTTTTTCAAAACTTATTTGGGAATAATAATTTTTTTATTACGCTTTGAATAATAATAGGGTCTGTTAGTTTTGAGCCGTATTTGCGTGATACCTTGAATATTTCCGTTGCCTGCCTTTTTAAATTTCTGCGAGTTAGTGTGTCTTCATAGTCTCTTTGAACAGCAAACGATTTATCAACATAATAGGGCTTCGTTTGAAGAAACATTCTAATGAACAAATCGTAATCAAATACAAGTTTCAAGTTAACATTTAACATACCAACTTTTTTTAATAATGACAACCTGTAAAACGAGCATGGCTGTCTTACAATATCAGCGCTTATATGAATAAGTTTTTGAGCATCCTGATAAGTTGTTTTTTCCAGATAGAATTTATTCTTAAACGGCATAAAAACAGTTCTATTACCATAAAGGAATTCAATATTCATATCTTTTGCAAAATAGTCATTAACCATTTCAAAAATATTTGACTCATAATAATCGTCCGAATTTATCCAAGTAACAATATCTCCATCTGCCATATTAAAACCTTTGTTTATTGCATCAGCCGCACCTTTATCTTTTTCAGATATCCATTTCAAATGCTTATACTCCGTCAGAATGTCTATTGTTTCGTCTGTTGAACCTCCATCAATAACTATATGTTCATAATTCCAATAATTCTGATTTATAACAGATTCGATAGTATCTCTTATGAATTTCCCTTGATTAAATGAGGGTGTTATTATAGAAAATTTAAGCATTAATTAATTAGTTAGTTTAATTTTTTCAGCTATTCTTGTCATGAATAAATTTAAAAAGTATTTGACATATTTAATAAATACTATAAAGTAAAGAAAGAAGAATATTATTAATATAATAACGTAGTAATCGCTAAAAATATACATCAATACAGTCTGTACCATAATAATTATACTCATAATTCCAATATCCGAAATAGCGGAATCTTTTAAATACTTTTTATATTCAAATTTATTAGATTTTCTAAGCATGAAGAAAATAATAACAGTATTTACAATTATTGCCAGATAAAAGGCTATTAGACCGAGATAACTTCCGGAATATTTAAAAGAAATTAGCAACAGCAAGGACGTAGTAACTAAATTGATGGACTGAATAACGACCAGTCTTATTCCTTTGCCATCAACCATAAGAACCGAATATAAAGCTCCTCCATAATTTATTAATGAATAAGGTAAGAAAAATATTAGTAAAATAATTACTGATTCATAATTTTTAAACCAGAGAAGTACCCCAAAGCATATTAATGGATTCAACAGTCCATAAACAAGCACTGTGAAATAATTTGACATCTTTGAATAGTAGTACAAATGATTATTAACATATTCGTTTAATGTACCTGCAGCATGATGCTCACTTAATTTATTAAAGATACCTTTTTGAGCGGAAAATATTAACCCGTTTGATAAATTTATAATTTTCTTGCTTGTTTCAAAAAACGTCACAAAACTCAGAGATAAATAATAACCAACAAGCAATTTTATCACAGGGTCAATAAGACTGTTAATAAAGCTTGATATCTGTATATTAAGACCATACATTGCATACTTTTTTATAAGCGATAAATCAAAATTAACAAACGAAAACGACAATTCTTTATGCGAGAAAAGCAATTTTAAGAAGAATAATAGTATAGAAAACAACTGTACTAAAAAAGTAATTAATGCAAGAAATACCAAGTCAAGCTTAAAGATATAGAGCAGAACAATTAAAGTACTGTTAAATCCAGTTGTCACAAATAATATTTTACTAAGGATAACAAATTCTGAAAATCCTTCAAAAACAATTTTTAAATAGTTATTGAGATACTGAAAGAAGAAAGAGAGAGAAATAATTATGAAAATCAGGTTAATATTAACATTTGGAACATTTTTTACCATATCAGATTCTGAGAGAAAAAGATAGTAATAGCCAGCTGTAACCAGTGTTATCACAAGCGAAAGAATAAAATATACAATCAGGAACGTGAAAAAGAATCTCTTGATAAGCTCAAGATCATTTTCCTTTTTTGCAATAGAAAGCTGCCGAATAATTGCAGCTCCAAAACCAAAGTCGAAAGTATAACCCAGCCCGAAAATAGATATCATTAAAATGTACAGCCCGAATATTTCGGCAGAATACGTCTTTAACGTAAGAGAAAAATTAACAAATCCTGCAATAGAAAGGAAAATGAACGAGGAACTGTTCCAGAAAGCATTCTTCTTATCTTGTTTTGTAATCATAATATACAGGTTAACAATCGTCTCAAATTTAGATCATAAATTGAAAAGGAATTTATATAATTTTGCTATTCTGCAATACAAATGACTTATCATATTTCCTCATCAGTAATATATAATTAGACAAATTTAGAGCAAACATAAACCACATATGGAAGGCATTTAATCCAAAAGTAAAAGCCCCTGAGTATATGCTGTGAAGAATTACAAAGAAACAGTAAATATTAAGAATAATACTCATTGATTTTTCATCCTCGGAAACGGACAATTTCAATGATTTGAATGAAATTTTAAACATTGTAATAAAATAAAGTAAAAACAACACAAAGCCTGTAATCCCTGTATCAACGAGTAAATTAAAATAAGTCGTATGCGCATCCAAATTTTCTATATATAATTCATACAAAACCTGGGGTAAAAAATTATATTGTTCGGAAATTAAGGGGAACATATAAAAACCGACTCCCCAAAATGGTTGATTAATAAAAACATTGTACGCTGTTATCCAAATTAACAGCCTTGATTCAAGAGAATTACTAAGATATTGTCCTTCTTCGGGTGTCCCCTGAAAAAACTCAAGGTTTATCTGCGATACTCTGAAAAGCACAAGTTCATGAAATCCAAAAATAAAAACAACACCAATTATAATAGACGCAATAAGGATATAATTTAGAACTCTTTTTTTAAGATATACTTTAACATTAGGCGAGTATTTTAAGGCTATAATTATTCCATACATTAAAGATAAAACAAAACCTAACCAAGCAAATCTCGACTGATGAATAACCGTCATAAGAAAAACAAGCATTGCCGAGACATGTGTAGCCATAGTGGCTTTTCCGAACATATATTTTCTGAAAATAAGAAAAAGGAGTACAATAACACAGAAGTCCATAATTGCGAATCCAATAAGCCCAGTAGATCTTAAATATCCCGTTAAAGAAATATCAGCAAAAACGATTAGAGTCGAAACTACAACAAGGGCAATAAACAGATCTATCAGAGTACCTAGCTGACGTAAGTCTTTAGTTGATCTGAATATTACATAAGAAACAAGTATAAATAATGAAAATACAAGACCATAAACGAAAGACTGAAAGGAAACAAAATTCGAGATTAAAGAAGATATTAGTACCTGAATAATTAGCAATACTGATAAAAGCTTTACAGAGAAAGGATATCTGAAATCATTAAAAGTTTTCGTATCTTTATAAGTCGCAAAAAGTATCAATAGCATTATTGATATTATTGTAATAATTTGAATACGGTAATTGATCTGAAGATACCTTACAATTCCAAGAGAGAAAACGAAATAGTACAGGTAATAATTTCTGAAAGTAAAGAAAAGAAATAAGCCTAGAAATGGAAATAGTGATATTATTATAAACTTGGACTGATTTATAAAAAATAAATAAAAAGATAAAAATATCAGGATAAATATAATAGAAAAGTACAGGGATTTCTGAGAGAGTTTTATCTTCGTGAATTTAATGCTATTTATCACTACGGTTTCTTAATTCAAATAAGAAATTTTTTATGTAGAGTTCGTACATTATCGCCGAAAAAGACAATATCAGAAATACTGCAACAGTTGCTACGAGAGTTATTGTCAATCTCTTAGGTTTAACCTTTATTTCAGGCACAACAGGAGGATCCAGAATTGAAACAGAAGGCATTTCCTTTACTTCTTCAATTTTCGCCTGTTCATAAATCGGTAAAAGAAATACGAGGAGTTTATTCTGGATTTCCACACTCCTTGTAAGTCTAACATAATCAAGAATTGTTTGAGGTGTTCCTTTCAATTTTAATCTTGTATCCGGATCTTCTGTGGTTAGAATTTCATTTAACTGCTTTCTCATTGCTGAAATTTTAGTTTCCTGTGTTTTTACTTCTGACTGATCAGGTGAAAGCAGTTTTTTTAGTAACTCCAACTTTATCTCTTCTGCCTTTATTTCAGATTCGAGAGTTATACTTGCCTGAGTCGTTGCTTTTGCTATAATGTCTGGTGCTATTCCATTCGCATCCTGAAACATTTTCAGACTATCTTCTGCTTCAGAAAGTTGTTTCCTAACTAAATTATATCGTGCTTCAATAAATGCTCTATTATTTGCGGCATTTTGAACATTCATTTCTATATTAATTTTGTTTAGCTGTTCGATCAAGAAATCTGACATTTCCTTTGATTTCTGAGGTGAAAAGTCATAAACTCCTATAGTAATCGTACCTGATTTATTATCTTTTAAAATATAAAGAAGGCCTTCTCTAAAGTTCTTTATTGCATCTTGCATATATTTAAAATCATATTGCTCAATAAGATTAAATCTCACAATCAATTCTTCAAGACATCTTCTGCTCAACAATATTTGCTCGTATAATGCCAGTTCTTTAGCTCCTGAACCTCCACCGCTAAGTTCATCAAGACCTCCAATATCTGGAAGATTGGCTCCAGATAGTAAGCCTGAAATACCAAGACCACTTTTTGATACTGTTTTAACAGTGCCTGTTGATAAGAAAACAGGTTTAACAACAAAAAACATTAGAAATGCTGTGATAACACCTGTTAATATTGTGGAAATCAAAATTAATTTTTTATATGACAATATTATCTCTATATATCTGATCAAAGATGTATTTCTTATATCTTTATCATAATTCATATATGTCAGTATTTTTTATTGATAATTTTTTAATAATGCTAATGTATATTTATTAAACTTTCGAAAACATAATCGCACTAATAACAAAATAATTGAATTTGTGTTATCATATTTCATAAGTTATTTATTCTGCTGCAAGATTAATAGTGTTGTTGTAAGAATACTGGCAACCACACCTATCATAGTTGCAATTATTGTTAAACTTTCTTTAAATTCTGCAGGAGTCTTTTTAGGTACGTAAACAAAATCACCTGAAAGTATCTTTGTATCTTCAGGTTTATACCAACCTCTCGAGTTGAACTTAATTATTCTTGTATTGTCATCATCAGCTGCAAGTGAATAACCACCTGCTCGTTTTATATAATATTCATAATTTTCACCCGGCTTGTAAGGCACATATCCTTCATTTTCGACCTGTCCATATACATATACTATTTTTTTATCGTCATTAATGTATACTACATCCTGATGTTCGAGAATAATATTCTGCGAAGAGTCATTATCCATATAAAGTTTTTCAAAGTCAACTACCATTCTGTTTCTTCTGGAAATTACGTCCCTTTCAAAACTGAGCTTATCCTTTTCGCTAATTATAAGGTCATTCGCACGCATATTCACGAGAATCTCCGCCGTATCTTTTTTCATGTACTCTTCATCGTACCGTCTAAAAACTATTGATAGAGGTAGATAAGCAGAATGTTTTAGTCCTCCTGCCATTTCAATAACTTCTTTCAGTCTTGTATTCTTTTGTGCTATTGGATAAACACCCGGTATATTAACTTCACCCAGAACAGATACACTGTAATTCTTAACGTAATCGGCTTTGTACTTTACAAAAACCCTGTCATATTCATTTATTTTGAAGTTCTTATCATTGTCATAAATAAGATAAATGCTTTCAAACTTACCAGTTGCGGTATTAGTTCTATAAATAACAATACTGTCCTTATATGCGTCAAAATCGAATCCTCTTGCTACGCCTATAAGTGTTTCAAGGTCATCTGATTTGTTATATTCATAAACACCCGGCAGCTGTACAGCTCCGTTAATGGAAATATAGTTTTTATAAAGCAATCCGAGGGGCACCTTTACGAAATCTCCTTCTTTTAAATAAGGATTGAATATATCGTCATTTGTATAAAAATATTTATAAAGGTCAACGTCCGAAATGCTGCCGTCCTTATGAACAACTTCAATATTCCTCATTGAAATTGTGGGTTTGAAGAATTCAGAACTGTTACTAAATTGATACATAGCGCGCTGTACATTAACAGTATCATAATAGACATAAGTGATGAGATCACTTACCCTGTTAGTTGAATTAACTTCAATTTTCTTCTGTATTATACTCGAAACAGTAACAAGAAATGTTTTAGGTGTCACTAAAGTAAAACTCACCTCACTTGAGTAATATCTTTTTTTAACAGCACTAATAACTTTGCTCTTTGCATCTTTTAAAGTAAGTCCGTCAACATTAATTTCACCTATTGTGGGAATTAAAACTGAGCCTTCGACATTAACTGTAATAGGTATCTGTTGATTCAGAAATCCGTAAATACCAAGTGAGAAAATGTCATTAGGGCCAACCTTATAATAATTCTCGTCAACAGCTTTATCAACAACTACAGACTTAAACTGATTACCTATCATCTGTTGTTGATTAATAGATCCAAGAATGTCACCGGCATCAGAATTAATCTTTAAATTTGAATTCGGCTGTGTATTACTCATGTATGGATTTTGAGGTTGTTGGGTTGATGTGTTTGTATTAGTATTGTTTTGAGAAAAAATAGATGAAAACGTTAACGACAGGATTAATATACTTAATAATAGCTTATTTTTCATCAAAGTTGTTTTAGATTAAAATTCTTAATTGTTGAGTTTAAAACATCTAGAGTTTCATCGTTTCCTTTCGTTTCACAGTAGAATCTTAAAAGAGGTTCTGTACCTGAAGCACGAATTGTTACCCATCCGTTACTAAAGAAGCACTTGTAACCGTCAAGTGGGTCAACAGAAATAATTTCCTTGCCTCCGATTTTATCTCCTGACTTCAGTTTCTTGCATAATTCAAGAGTCTTGTTCTTCAATTCTTCTGTAGTATGAACATCAATTCTTTTATAGAAATACTTTCCGAATTCATTGTCGAGTTCGGTTTTCAATTCAGAAATACTCTTGCCAGTATGAGCAAGCATTTCAAGATATAATAAACCGTTAAAAAGTCCATCTCTTTCAGGCAGATGGCCTTTAATACCGATTCCTCCGCTTTCTTCGGCTCCTATTAACACATCAGCCTCTATCATGCGTTTTGATATGTGTTTGAAACCTACCGGTACAGTTTCCAATACCAAATTATATTTTTCACAATATTCTTTTATTAATTCTGATGCTGAGAAACCTCTTACTACTATGCCATTAAGTCCTCTTGTTTTGTGAAGATATTTGAGGAGTAAAGCAAATGTTTTCTGTGCATCAAGGAATTCCCCGTTTTCGTCAATGATTGCAATCCTATCAGCATCACCGTCCGTTACAATACAAAGGTCATAATTGCCGTCTTTTGTTGTCTTACATGCTAATGATAGATTTTTTTCAACCGGTTCCGGAGCACCGCCTTCAAAATAAGGATTTACTTCAGCATGCAGTTGATCAACTTTTATCAATTCATTAATAGTATTCTGCCCTGCACCATACATAGCTTCATAAAGGACTTTTAGATTTGCTTTATTAATTGCGTTTATATCAATCTTGTTATTAAGATTATCTATGTAATACTGCCTGCCGTTAAAATATTTGACAATTCCCGATTTCTGCAAATCGACAAAGTTCTTATATCCTTCAACAGTACTAATATTCTTTAGCTCATCTTCAACTTTTATAAGTTCGTCGGGATTCATTGAACCGCCATATGAATCTTTTAACTTGAATCCGTTGTATTTAAAAGGATTATGAGAAGCAGTAATCATTACACCATATGCAAGATTAAAATCCCTTGAGAGAAGTGATACTGTCGGTGTTGTAACGAATGAATCTGTTATCATTACTTTTATACCCTCGCTACCGAATACTTCAGCAGCAGCGTGTGCAAATTCTTTACCAAGAAATCGTGTATCATAACCGATTACAATACCGTTTTTAATATTGGGATGGTTTTTGAAAGTTTTTGCAGTTGCAAGAGAAACTCTTCTGACATTTTCAAATGTGTAGGTATCACCTATAACGGCTCGCCATCCGTCTGTTCCAAATTTTACAGGTTCCATTTTTGATTATATTTTTCTATTTTCTTTTACCCAGTTTTTTACGTATTCAACTGTTTCCGTAGTTGTAGCTCCAGGTGTGAAAAGTTTTCCAACACCCATTTTGTTCAGTTCGTCAATATCATTTTGGGGAATAATACCGCCTCCGAAAAGAAGAATATCGCTAACACCCTTTTCATCCATTAATTTCTTTATTCTTGGAAGAATAGTCATGTGAGCTCCGCTTAAAATACTTATTCCAATAGCATCAACGTCTTCTTGCAAAGCTGCCTCAACCATAGATTCAGGTGTCTGACGAAGACCAGCATATATTACCTCAAATCCCGCATCACGAAATGCTGCAGCGATTACTTTGGCACCTCTATCATGTCCGTCTAATCCGACTTTTCCTATTAAAATTCTTATTTTTCTGTCCAAAATTATTGATTTACAATCTTAAATATAGTTTTTATAATTTTTTACTTCAAGTGAATAATTAACCGAATTAGAGCCTTTTCGATTATAAATTAAGTGATTTAAATTTCTTAAATAGAAATGGAATAAACAAACTGCTATTTCAATGAATTTTTAATTATTTTGTTAGTACAAAGAAACATCCCAAAACAGATAATTCATCAAAAGTATAATTAGATCTGAAATAATCATTTAATTTCAGATTCCTTAATGCAATCTTGTTGCTTTCAGAGGGATAGTCAGGTTTTGCAAATTTTATCTGGAAACCGGCAGAATTAAAAAGATCAACATAATCCTTGTGCCTCAATCTGTTTTGATAGTTCAGTGAGGGATTTTTATACTTCCAGATTTTATCGCTATATTTCAGAAAATCGTAATATGACAGATTATTGTCAATATATGCCCAATGGTCTTTATAGTCTATTGCATGGGATACAATCCCTCCCGGTTTCAGAATCCGGTAGGATTCTTTTAATATTTCCTTTATTGAATCTTTTGGTATGTGCTCTAGCGTTGCATTGGAAACCACAAGATCGATTGATTCATCTTCAAGCTCTGTATTGCCAGCATCCATAGGAGCCATATAATGAATATTGTAATTTTTCTTTAAATCTGAATTAAGGTTTTTATGCGATATTTGATATAGACTTAGATTTCTTGCCTTATGAAGACTTAACATTGCAGGTATTCTTCTTACAGCGTCATTTAAAAGATAAGCAGATGCTTTATTTTTAATATCTACACAATAAATATTCGATAATTCCATAAAACTAAATACAAAAGGGACAATCAAATCATAACCCGCACCAAATTCAAAAGATGATAAACCTGAGATTTCCTTATTATTTTCTTTATTATATTTTAAATAATTTTCCAGATGAATCTTACCTGCTTCAATCTTGGAGGATAGAATATCATCCGTAACAGGCAGTCCTTTTGTGATATTCATTTGCATCCAAAGGTTAACTCTTTCTCCACCTGGAACACGTGATAAGATATTCTGAATCTGACGTTTAATAAAAACTTTCATGTATCAATTATTGAAATTAGTAAATATATTAAATTAACTTTTAGAACTTATCGAAATCTATATGATCCTTTTTATTAAGAATCTGAATAGCAAATACACCTAAAATTACCGCAAACCATAAAGTTGCAACTCTGATTATCATCGTAGATGCTACGGATATATCTTTTGGTATTTTTAAAAGTAACAAGAGACCTGTAAGAGTCGCTTCCGTTACTCCGAGCCCGCCAGGGAGCATTGCAATCGCACCTACCAGTGTCGAGAAACCGTAAATGAACGTTGCAGATAGTAAACTAACTTCAATGTTTGATACACCTGAGAAAACGTATAGTACCACATAAAATCCAAGACATTCAAGGAACCATGCTCCGGTGCTTATAACTACAACCAAAATTAAAGGTTTTATTTTGATAAGTACATAAATACTGTCATAAGCTGAATACAACTTATCTGTGTGCTTTGCAGTAAAACTAAATTTGGAAGATAAAGTTATTATCTTGTGTGATAATGTTTTTGAACTAAGTACTATTGTCAGCAAAATAAAAACAACCCCTGTAGCTAAAACTATTTCAACTCCATATCCAAATACTACTGCTCCGATTGAACACAATATGACTATCGAAAGAAAGTCTGTTATTCTCTCTGCAAGTATTATCGGTGCCGATACGCTTACAGGTGTACCTGTTTCCTCTTTCAATAAAAACGATTTTAGAACTTCTCCCATCTTTCCGGGTGTAACGCTCATAATAAAAGAACCTATGAAAATCAGAAAGGATTTAGAAGGTTTAAGCTTAATGTTTAGAATGTGAAGATAGTACTGCCATTTTGCAAACCTTACAAGATAGTTTCCGAATGAAAGCGCAAGAACCACGGGAAACCATATCCATGAAAACTTCGAGAACGCAATCAGGAGATTTCCGAAATCAGCATAGATGCTGAAAGCAAGAAAGATAACTGCTCCTAGTGAAACTGAAAACAATATTTTCTTCTTGTACTTCTTAAACATTAAAAAGTTGACTGAATTAGTTTATACAGTTTCACGAGAGGGAGTCCTACCACGTTGTAATAATCCCCTGTTATCTTTGCAATGAAAAGGCATCCGAAATCGTCCTGAATGCCATAAGCACCAGCTTTATCAAGCGGTTTGAATTTCTTTACGTAATAATTTATTTCCTCATCGGTAAGATTCCTGAATTTAACCGTCGTCTTCTCGTGTCCGTACTTCTCTTTGCCTGTTACATTATTCACAACATTGACACCAGTATATACTACATGTTTCTTTCCGCTGAGCATCCTAAGGTACTTTGCTGCTTCTTTTAGGTTTCGTGGTTTGTTTAGAATTCTTTTATTGAGATATACTACTGTGTCTGCACTAATTACAATTCTATCTATGTGATTATGTGCAACTGCCCTCGATTTTCTCTGTGCATTTGTGCGTACAGATATATGTGGTATCTTGCCTGAAACTTCTCTGACATTTGATTCAGCTACCTGAAAGTCAAACCCCAGCTGCTTAAGAAGATGCTTTCTTCTCGGCGATTTCGATGCTAATATATACTTTGCCGAAAGTACCTTGTCAAGCATTAAGGAAAGAGTTAAGTTTTGGTATTATCTCATCCTTTGCAACAATGCTTCTCTCACCGGTCTTTCTCACTTTGAATTCTATATTTCCGTTCTTAAAGTTCTTCTCTCCAACAATGATATGATATGGAATACCAATAAGGTCTGCATCCTTGAATTTAAATCCGGGTCTCAGGTCATCCCTGTCATCATAAAGAACATCCACATTCTTTTTATTCAGCTCTTCATAAATTGAGTTGCAGTATTCTGTAATTTCTTTACTCTGTGTTGTAATATTAATAAGTATCACCTTGAAAGGTGCTATCTCGCCGTTCCATATAATTCCGTTTTCATCGTGATTCTGCTCAATGTGAGAAGCTATTATCCTCTCTACTCCAATTCCGTA
The DNA here is from genome assembly GCA_041859005.1 of Ignavibacteria bacterium. Classification (GTDB taxonomy): domain Bacteria; phylum Bacteroidota; class Ignavibacteria; order Tepidaquicellales; family Tepidaquicellaceae; genus CAIKZJ01. Next base: position 1,601 of record JBHELA010000473.1, on the reverse strand, counting down.
GCTTCCCATTATAATTGGATTTTCCTTTCCATCTTTGTCCAGAAATTTTGCTCCGAGTGATACTGAATACTTCGTACCAAGTTTAAATATATGCCCAACTTCAATTGCCTTTGTTACGCGAAGCTTGCTCGACTTATCAACAGTAAGTTCGCCTTCCTTAACTGTACGTAAATCATGATATTTTATTCCTTCAACATCACGCTTCAGGTCAATGTTTTTTATGTGATAATCATTCTTATTAGCACCGCTTACAAGTTCATCAGCGTCCTGCAGTCTAAGGTCAGCGACTATTTCCATCTTTCCTTTTAAACCTATCGGACCTATTGAACCTGCATCTGCTCCAGTTATTTCCAACAGCTCTTCAGGATGTCCGGGTCTAAGGTTTGCACCGTACAAAGACTGAAGCTTTGTTTCGTTTACTTCATCATCACCGCAAACCAGTGCAAGAAGATACTTATCTTTTTCTGTATCTGTCTTTGCGGGAATAACAAACACTCTCGACTTTGCCAAACGCGACTTATCCGTGATATTAAGAAATCCTGCAAGCTCTTCTATTGATTTAATGTTTGGAGTGTGAAATTCTTCATAAGTAAGGTTTGTATTCTTTCTTGAAACACTTTCCACAAATGAAACTGCTACTTCAAGGTTTGATGAGTACTTTCCGTCCTCGCTTATTACTACAATATCCTCGCCTGCTTCCGATTCCACCATAAACTCTTCAGACTTTGTGCCTCCCATCGCTCCGCTTGAAGCCGATACTGCGAAGAATTTTAGTCCGCATCTCGTAAAAATATTCCTGTACGCTTTATCTTGCAATTCGTAAGAAGCATCAAGTCCTTCCCATGTCGAGTCAAAAGAATAGGCATCCTTCATAGTAAACTGCCTGCCCCGAAGAACACCTGATTTCGGACGGGATTCATTCCTGAATTTCGTCTGTATCTGGTACCACATCTGCGGAAGCTGTTTATATGATGTTATGTAATTTCTCGAGATAGATGTAAAGACCTCTTCATGCGTCGGTGCAAGAACAAGCTCCCTGTTCTTTATCCTAAATATAATATCTCCAAAATCATCAAGTCTTCCCGTCTCATTCCATAGTTCATTCGGCGAAAGTGCAGGCAGAAGGAATTCATTTCCTCCTATCGCATTCATCTCCTCACGTATTATCTTCTCAACCTTGTTCTTCACAATAAGTCCAAGCGGCAATACAGAATAAACACCTGAAGTAAGCAAACGAAAAAGTCCTGCCCTTATTGAAAGTTTATGCGATGCGACTACTGCATCAGTCGGATCTTCTTTTTGAGTCGGTAAAAAAAACTTTGATAATCTCATTCTTGTCTGTTGTTTTATCGCTTTCCTATGTACATCAAGGAATAGCACGAAAAGTGCAAATATACGTAATTTAAAACCTCTATTCTATTGAAAGAATTATCCGAAAAGTGATTTGTTTTAATTAAGTTATGATAAAACTAACCCGTCGAACAAATTTTTGCAGAAATCTTTGCCGTACCGAAATCAGTATTACGTTTAATGTGATTTTTCCGGCCTTGTTTGGGTATGGTTTGCGCTTAATCCGGATATGGTTTGCACTTAATCCTGGT
>JBHELA010000159.1:0-4741 GCA_041859005.1 Ignavibacteria bacterium | reverse complement strand
CTCATACTCTCTTCCATCAAGCTCTTCAGTAATTTCTTTCAAAACATCCTTCCTTACAGATAATACCAATTTAATATCTTTCTCTGATGCAGCCCATTTCATCAAATCATACCATCCTTTCTTTTCTTTTTCCAGAAGTCCTATTTCATCAATGATTATTGATTCATAAGTGCTCTTATCTTTATTCATGATATTTCCAGTTATTAAACTGAAAGTGTCCCTGTGAAAACCAAACTTTCCAAGTGTTAAATCTGAATTATAATCACGTCTGCATAAATGCATTCTTTCATCACTTCCAATAATTACTGCATCATAACCAATCCTTACGTTATTCTCATAAACAACTTTTGAGTAAACTCCTGCGGTTTTGCTATCTACTATTCCCTCAAGGTAAGTTGTTTTCCCTTTACCCTGTGAGCCTGTAATTATTAGCATAACATTTGACTTTGCCTTAAATCTTTCATGCCATACTTCTGTAAGATAAGTAAGCTCGTTTATAAACTTTCCCGGATTAAGAATGGATGTTATTCCCTTTGATGAGTTAATAATTTCAGGAACAGCTGCGAATGCCAGATTAAGCGCTTCTGAAAAATTCTTGTTTAACTTACTGTGCAGAAATGTAGTGAATTCATTTTTACTTATTTCAGAACTTATTGAACTGAAACCCACGGTTATAAGCAGTACCCTAAAAAACATTTCTATGCCAGTTAATATTGACTTGTCTAAATCAGTTTTCATTACTGAAGTTAATACTATCGTCGTAAGCCCTGTAAATACAAGTATCTGCAGCCATAGCTTGTAATTCCTGAAAATTCTTCTTGAACTTTTATATTTATAAAGTACATAACTGATGTAAATTAATGTTAGTACAGAACACAATATAAGATGTTCATTTATCAAAAATAGAATTGAAATTATGATACCTGCATTAATAATTAAATTCAGGATTATAAAACCAATACTTTCTTTCTGCTGATATTCAATTGAAGGTATTACAAAAGTATTATTTTTATTTTCAGTGATGAATTCTGTTTTCTTCTTCCCTGATCTGTAACCGAGTGTCGCAGCAATTCCTCCGAATAAAAAGTTTATCGAAAGAAGTACAAGTAAAACCATAAGTGAATCAGTATTCTCCAAGTTTATGTGTCTAAATATGAATTCAACACTCTTATCAAATACAACAACTAAGTTCCAACCGTAAAGAATTAATAGGTTAACAAGTTTATATATCAGGGGTAGGCATAATGTTAAACCTCCCCCCAGAATGAATCCTATTGCATTCATTCCGAATAATCTTAAAGCAATTTCAAACATAAAGCTCTCTGAAACTATTCCTATAATAGGACCGAAAACCTTTACACCCGGAGTGAAAAATTTCATCATCGCACATATAAGCCCTGCCCTCCATATCAGTCCCTTAACTTTCCACCTTACCGTTGATGCAGTAAGAAAATATATCGCAAAAAATGTAAGTATTTCTCCCGTGAAAGGCATCCGGAATCCATGAAGAAAGTTCCCCACAATTATCTCAATAGATGCCCAGATACTTCCCAGCACCGCAGCTCTCATCCATATATCTGATTTTTCTCTGATAGTATAATTAATTTTACATAAAATAATCAATAGCTCTTGCTTAAAACATGAAAATATAAATCTTCTTATTAAATTTATTTTGCTCAATTATTGTATGAATCCATTAGACATTTAAATCAGATTTTCACTTGAAATACTTATTTTTTCTCTTGACAATCACAAAAAATATTAGTAAATTGTTATAACTTCAAATTATTGCTATAATAAACAATAATTTAAGCAGATTTATAATAGTATTCTATTAATACTGCTTAAACACTTCAAAAAACAGCAATTCAACAAATTCTACGATAAAAGTCCAATAACAGTACGATAATAGTGCAATTACAGTACGGTGTTCTCAGGGAGTTCGCAGGTATTTCTCCCGAAGTTTAACCGATTTTCTACCCAACACGCCTAATACAATCCAGTTCGAAATAATAAACCCATATTTACCAAATTTCATCAATCTGTCATATTTTCCTGAGGAATTTATTCCTTTTACCATTTCTAATTCCTTGCATTTTAAGTATTTTCATTGATTATATGGTAATTTTAGAGAATATATCGGTTAGTTTTGGCACCCGAAAGCTGCTCGACGACGTTAATCTGCGTCTGGGAGGTAAAGATAGGGTTTCACTCGTAGGTGTGAATGGTGCCGGTAAAAGTACTTTGCTGAAGATTGTTGCGGGTCAGTTCAAACAGGATAGCGGTAAATTAATCAAATCACAGCATTCTACCATCGGATATCTCCCTCAGGAAACTGTTCGCCTCAAAGGTAAGAAATTATATGATGAGGTCTATGATTCCGTCGAAAGCATAAAGAATATCGAAGACGAAATCCGCCAGATTGAAGCCGAAATGAAGACGTTCGATAACACAGAAACCGACGACTACACCGACCTGCTTACCACCTATTCAGAACTTCAGGATCAGTTTAGTTTACTTGAAGGACATAAGCTTAAGTCTCAGGTAGAAAAGATACTTATAGGTCTTGGTTTCGATCAGGATGAATTTGATAAAGATGTCGAGACTTTTAGCGGCGGCTGGCAAATGAGAATTGAACTTTCAAAACTATTGCTTCAGAACCCGACAGTTTTATTACTCGATGAACCTACGAACCATCTCGATTTTGAGTCTCTTATCTGGTTCGAAAGATATCTTATTAACTATAAGGGTGCTATCGTCGTCGTCTCCCACGATAAGGAATTTCTTAATAACATTTCCGGCAAGACTATAGAAATTCATAATGGCGACATGAATACTTACAGCGGTAACTACAACTTTTACGTTGCCGAAAAAGCCAAGCGGAAGGAATTGCTCGAAAATCAGTTTAAGAATCAGCAGAAGTACTTACAGGAGCAGGAAAAGTTTATAGAAAGGTTTCGCTATAAGGCATCGAAAGCCCGTGCCGTTCAAAGCCGTATAAAAATGATCGATAAGATTGATAAGGTTGAGCTTGAAGATGAAGCACAAAAGATTAAGTTTAAGTTTCCGCCCGCCGTTCATTCGGGCAGGTTATTGATTGAGATTGATGGTCTTACGAAAACATACGACTACGAGAAAAACGTTCTTGAGAATGTCAGCCTTACAATTGAACGCGGAGAGAAGATTGCTATCATAGGAAAGAACGGAGCAGGCAAGTCAACCCTCACGAGAATCATCGCAGGTACAGAGAAGTACAATTCAGGTGTCGTTAAATACGGGTACAATGCCATTCCAAAATACTTTGCTCAGAATCAGGCAGATGAAATGAACCCGGACAAGAATGCTCTCGAAATAATGGAGGAAGCAAACACTACCGAAACTCAGGCAGCAATCCGTAACATTCTTGGAGGTTTCCTTTTTCATGGCGACGATGTTTTTAAAAAGGTCGGAGTTCTTTCAGGTGGCGAGAAGTCGCGTCTTGCGCTCGCAAAGATGCTTATTGAACCCTCAAACCTTTTGATACTCGACGAGCCGACAAACCACCTTGATATTCGCTCAAAAGAAGTTCTGCAGGCGTCGCTTGCAAAGTATGAAGGCACGGTTATAATCGTGTCACACGACAGGGAATTCATTGACGGAATCATAGAAAAGATTATTGAAGTAAAAAATAAAGGAATAAAAACGTATCTCGGAAAATCATACGAATACCTGAACGTTATTGAAAATGATAATGTATTAAATGAAGAGAATATTGAAGAAAAGAAAGAAGTGAAAACCAACTATCAGGAAGGTATAGAAGCAAAAAAACGACGTAAAGAATTGAATAAACTCATGGCGCCTGTCAAGAAAAGACTTTCAGCAATCGAACTGGAATTGAAAGACCTGGAAAGAAGAAAGAACTATCTTGATAACGAAATGAGTAAAACTGATTTTTATAAAGACGCAGATTTTGCAGTTGAAATTAAATTTGAATATCTTGAGATTGCAGATAAGATTGAAAAATTGACTGCCGACTGGGAATCGGAATCAACTAAGCTTGAAGAATTTAATAAACAATAAATTAAAAAGGAGATACATTGAAAGCATTAGCAAAACTACTTATCGCACTACTTGTTCTGTCTTACTCAATGAATGCGTACGCAGAAAGAGATCCGAAGAAACCTTTCGGTCAAGACGAATTTAAAGTCAACCTTAAATTCAAGCAAGACCATGAAAAAGCATTAAAAGAATTTAATTACAGGTCTGGAAAGCCCGTTGCTTTCTACGTTGACTTCCAGCTTGGTGTCGGCTCCACTAAACCAAGTATTACAACTACATCAGGTGCTATTGTTAATGAAGAAGCTAAACTTGGCTATACAATCGGCGGACTCGCTTACGTAAATATTTTTGGCATTTTGAATTTCACAACCGGCTTGTCTTTCGACGGAAAGAGCTTTGGCTTCCAGAAACCTTCTGTTTCGGGTGCAACCACTCTTGACGCAGTCTCTGATACAGCCGCTGCAGGCGGATATCTTCCTGCAAACTATCTTACAATTCCTCTTCTTTTGAACATTGGCGGTATGGTTTCTGAAGATGTCGGTCTTTGGTTTACGGGTGGTCCTTATATGGGTTTCCTTCTTTCACAACCGAGCAATACTTACGGCAATATAGGTTACAAGAATTTCGATCTTGGACTCGATGCAACACTTACTGCTAACTATGTATTCCTTTATCCGTTCAGCGTTATCTTTGGAACGACTTT
>JBHELA010000007.1:0-3105 GCA_041859005.1 Ignavibacteria bacterium | reverse complement strand
GACAGGAAGGAAGGTGATTATTTCGTTGGACGTACTGAATATGACTCCGTTGAAGTAGACAATGAAGTATTGGTTTCCGCCAAAGATAACTATGTCCGTATAGGAGACTTTGCGATGGTAGAAATCACAGACGCTGAGGATTACGACTTGTATGGACATGTAGTGTAGTAGGGATAGTGTGACATATCAGAACAATAAATGCAGGAAATGGGTGTAATATTCAGGTTTTGAAGGAGTAGACCAAGGCCTGCTGAATATGCCGGCAGGCATCAACAAACTAAACCAGTTCGGGGTTTAACAATATACTCCCGATAAAAACAGCACTGCTCTCACCTACAACTTACAATTTTCGTGAAAAGTGCCCAAGTTGGGTTTGGGTATCTTTAAAATAATTGATTGTATTAATCTGATTATTGACCTGCGGAAGGTCAGTTAATAACTGTATCACTTGAGTTTATTAATAGCTTCTGCAAGTTTATTCAATGAACAGGTAAGTGCTGAGACTAATTCTTTATCATTGATAATGACATTGCCGATTCCAGCGGAATAATCGCCATGATTGACTATCGTAGTGCCGCCTGGCCTAAAAAACAATTCAGGATTTATATCCGTCTGAAAATATGGTTCTCATAAAATACATTCCGGACTCAAAAGGTTCTATATAAAAATAAAAGCCGGATAGATTGATCGGCTATCCGACTTCTTATCTAAATCTCATCAGTAACTTATCAATAAAATACCCGCTTCAATACCACAGTACTAGTGTCTAATAAAGCTGTTACTATTTCCGGGTCGCAAACGCCAGCGAATATCCCTGAGCGTAGCTCTAATCTACAATGGATTTCTTTGGTATCCTCTGTGATTTTATCACCATCTAGTACGAGAAGAAAGGTATGATATGGAGTCATATCCTCAGGAGAATGGTAGCAATATTCATAAAATTTCCATGGTGAATTATAATAATTACTTGAACCTCCTATAAGCCTGTTTCTGCCGATACCCCGATCCTGTATATAAGGATATACATTTAAATAAATTTCATTATGTCTGGTAGATGTATTGATACTGACGACTACTGAATCATTATAGCAATAAAAATCCGGATAGCCTACAAAATAAAAAATTCCCTCTGACTTCTTAATACATTCGCCTAAGACTTTAACCTGATCGTTTGAGCAAGTAGGCCCTTCGTCTTTGTCACAGCTGACAAGAGCTGTCATAAGACACGACATCATCACTAAAATTATTATCTGTTTCATTTTTATATTGTTTTACAAATGAGTAAATAAATTACAATTTTACAAATCTATGGATCGTACTTGATCCGTCTGAAAATATGGTTCTCATAAAATACATTCCGGACTCAAAAGGTGCTATCATAAGAATAAAAGCCGGATAGATTGATCGGCTATCCGACTTCTTATCAAAATCTCATCAGTAACTTATCAATAAAATACCCGCTTCAATACCACAGTACTAGTGTCTAATATAGCACTTGGGGTTATTATTTCCGGGTCATATTCATCAGTATATATCCCAGCGCGCAGCTCTAATCTACAATGGATTTCTTTAGTGTCCTTTGTTATTTTATCTCCATCTAGTACGAAAAGGAATGTATCATAATCCTTCTTATCATCGGGAGAATGGTAGCAATGTTCGTAAAATTTCCAATTTCCAGTACTTGAGCCTCCAATACGCCAGTTTTTGCCGATACCTCTATCTTGTATGTATGGAAATGTGCTAACATAAATTGTATTTGAAATAAATGGATGTTTTGAATTAAAATCATGAATACCTATCGCAATTGAATCATTATAACAGTAAAAATTCGGGTATCCTGTAAAAATAAAATCGTGTCTTGATGGATTTATACAACAGTTTGCGATTCTAACGTGTCCGCTTAATGATGAACAACCCATTTCGTCTTTATCACAGCTGACAAGGGCAGTCATGAGACCTGACATTATCACTAAAATTATTATCTGTTTCATTTTTATATTGTTTTACAAATGAGTAAATAGAAGACTATAGTTTTACAAATCTATGAATCGTACTTGATCCGTCTGAAAATATGGTTCTCACAAAATACATCCCGGACTCAAAAGGAACAGTATCTACCTGATGCGCGAATACTTCCTGATCCAAATTAAACTGGTGATGATAAAGTTTTAATCCGGATGTATTATATATTTCGAAACTATTTACACTATGCAGCGTGGTGCTTCGGTGAAAACGGATATTGATGATATCACTCGAAGGATTGGGATATATTTCTACAGATTTATGCCATTGCTCTATTTCTCTTTTAAGATTTTCGTTTAATATACGACTTTTAGAGTTTGAACGGACATAAGTGTTGTTGATACTTTCCAATGCCTCTATGCTTATTAAATCCTTTTCAGATGGGGATGATTGCGGATCACACAAATCAAGTGATACAACCTGTGTGCTTAAGGCAGGATCTGAAACAATAATAACAGTAGAGGTAGAATCTTGATTTAGGTTGATTGGTTGAGCATATTGGATCGTAGGAAATAATCCAAAGGCTAGCAACACTAACCATGGAAATGCCTTGATTTGTGATTTCAAAAGAATCTCAATGAGATAATGTTTGTTAAGAATATAATTTCGCCCCCCCCATTTTTGTAAAATAAAATATTCTGTATCATAATAATTTGTTTAAGTTTGATAAAATAAATAATTTTTAATGATTTTATTCGTCTAACCTATCTATCTAATGGCCACTTGATGATGTGTTAACAATTAAATCACTAATATTCAGGGCTAAGTTACTTGAATCAATTAGAATGTCAAACTTTTTTAATAAAATTAATTATATTTTTACAAATACCGCTAAAATCATATCATTATTTTGTTATTTACATATATTTCAGAATGTCAATTTTTGGGCTTGTTCGTCTTCTTCTATGCAGTACTCAGACAGTTATTAGAGTCTGCTGAAGCTGCCGGCAGGCATCAACAAACTAAACCAGTTCTGGGTTGAATAATATACTCCCCAATAATATAAGCACTGCTCTTACCGTATGTATAACAAATTGCACAAAATTTTGATAATATAATATTCCCGATTATGCAAGTAAGCAA
>JBHELA010000463.1:0-5225 GCA_041859005.1 Ignavibacteria bacterium | reverse complement strand
ACAATCGGATACATTAATAAGTCTTTTATGCAACTTTAGTTTCAATGATTTCAATTAACAAAAATATTGAACCTTATATAAACGAACTTCCAAGCCAATATGCTGATAGACTTGGAGTGCATTATATTGAAAGTGTTTCTAAAGACCACAAAAAATTACTGGGTCAGTATTTCACACCTTTAAGCATAGCTAATTTAATGGTTTCTCTTTCAACTACAAATAGTAATAGCATCAGTATCCTTGACCCCGGTTGCGGTACCGCTATTCTCTCCTGTGCGATGATTGAATACATCATAAATCATAACAAGAATATTGAATCAATTGAATTAGTCGTTTATGAAATTGATTTAGAATTAATCACTATTACTCATCAGGTTTTAAATTATCTAAACAACTGGCTTAAACAGTTCGATGTATATTTTCAATATAAATTACTCGTTAGCGATTTTATTGTTGATAACGCTAACGCCTTATCCGATTCATTCTTTAAAAACGAAACATACGACATCATAATTTCAAACCCGCCATACTTTAAACTTAACAATCAGGACAAAAGAATTCAGCTGGCAAAAATGTTAATCAGCGGGCAGCCAAATATTTACTCTATTTTCTTAGGCATTGCTTCAAAACTTCTTAACGAAAATGGCGAACTCATATTTATAACCCCCAGAAGTTTTGCCTCCGGTAATTATTTTAAAGCGTTTAGGAAGTTCTTTTTCAATGCTGTTCAGTTAAACCATATTCATCTGTTTCATTCCCGAAAAGAAGCCTTTAGTCGTGATAGCGTCCTACAAGAGACTATTATCGTTAAAGCAGCAACGCATGAAAATCAAACGAACTATAACATCAACGTTTCATCCTCAAACGGCTCAAACGATATTTCCTATGTTATTCATAAAACGTTTACATCAAATCAATTAATCGATTTCAATTCAAAGGAAAAGATATTGCACCTTCCAATAAATTCATCCGAAGTTGAAATCCTTTCTTTAGTTTCTTCATGGAAAAACAAGTTAATAGATTTTAGCATACAAATTTCTACGGGCAAAGTTGTTGCTTTTCGTGCAACAGAATTCATTCAAAACAAATACGAAAACGGAAACGCATTTTTGTCTCCGCTTTTTTGGATTAATAATGTAGATAAAATGTCTCTGCAATGGCCTCTGCCGCTCGCAAACAAAGGACAGTACATCCGCAGCGAACCAGGATCATTATCTCTGTTAATACCAAATTTAAACTACATTTTCCTTAGACGATTCAGCACCAAAGACGATAAAAGCCGATTAATCGCCGCACCTTATTTTTGCAATTACTATTCATCATCTCATATCGGCGTTGAAAACAAAGTGAATTATTTATACAAGCTTAACGGACATCTCAACAGAAAAGAGGTTGTCGGTTTATGTGCTTTGTTAAACAGCGAGCTCTTCGACACATACTTTAAAATGATAAACGGAAACATCAACGTCAGCGCTACCGAACTTAGAGAAATGAAATTTCCGCCGTTAGATACAATACTAAGCATTGGCAATTTAGTAATCCTTTCAAATGACTATTCCATGAAAAATGTAAACAATATTATTAACAGTATCTTCAAATTAGAAAACATACTAACAAAATTGGCATGAGTAAATTATTAGAAGCACAGGAAATTTTGAAAGCATTCGGTCTGCCGACAGCCCAGCAAAACGAAATGTCGGCACTAACTCTTTTAGCTTTATGCCAGATTAAAGAAAAAGATAGATGGAAAGACGCAAAAAGAATCAGCCTGGGTGTAACAAAAGGAATAATGGAATTCGTGAACAAAGAATACAAAAAGAAGAAACCTTATGCTCCAAACACAAGAGAAACATTCCGAAGACAAGTCTTACATCAATTTACTCAAGCAAGAATCGTTGACTACAATCCCGACGACCCCAAAACGCCTGTCAACAGTCCTCGTGCACACTATGCCGTTTCAAAAGAAGCGCTTGAGGTTATTAAAAAATACAAAACCAGAAACTGGAAAAAATCCGTAGCCTCTTTTATTTCGTCAGTTGGTAAACTCACAGATGTTTACTTTAAGGAAAGAATAAAAAACCAAATTCCTTTAAAACTCGCAGACGGAAATATCATCGAACTTTCGCCGGGCAAACACAACGAAGTACAGGCAGCAATCGTCACAGACTTTGCCTCACGCTTCGCAAACAACGGAGTGCTAATTTACTTAGGCGACACTGCAAACAAAAACCTTTATATGGATGAAGTTCTTTTAAAGAAACTCGGAATCCCTATCACCCGGCACAGCAAACTCCCCGACGTAATAATATACGTAAAGCCTAAAAACTGGATCTTCCTAATCGAAGCTGTCACATCACACGGACCAGTTTCTCCAAAAAGAATGCTCGAACTCGAAGACCTATTAAAAAACTGCAACCTCGGTAAAATATACGTAAGTGCATTTCCTGATATGTCGGAATTTAAAAGGCACTCTGCAAACATCGCTTGGGAAACCGAAGTCTGGCTAATGGATGTTCCCGACCATATGATTCACTTCAACGGTGACAAATTTATTGGACCGCATTTGTAATACATTTAACTTAATAAATTAATAAATCATGCAAGACACTTACACAAAAGGAGATATAAATAGACTAGGAGACAAAATAAGAGAAGAAAAGAAAATTAATAATACAACATTACAGGAATTACAAAATTATCGTATTACATATAAGGAACCACTATCTAATGTCTTTAATATAATTTGTAAACACGCAAACGATATTAGTCGTTCAGCAATTGTTACATATAGAATTAAAAGAATTAACTCAATAATTGGTAAGCTTTCAAGATATAATAATATGCAGTTTAGTCGAATGTGGGATATCGGAGGTTGTAGATGTATATTTAAAAATAATGAACAGGTATATAAATTATATGATATAATTTCAAATCAATTAAACGACCAAATTGAAGTAAAGAAAATTAATGATTATATATCTGAACCACAAGACGAGGGTTACAAATCATTACATTTATATGTCAAAACTAAAACAGATGAAAAAGTTATTGAAATTCAAATTAGAAATCAAGTAGATCATAATTGGGCAACATTAGTTGAAATAACTGATTTATTGTTTGATTCAAGACTGAAGGAATACAAGCAGGAAAAGAACTTATTAAGATTTCATTTCTTACTTTCCAAAATAAATGAATTATCTTTAAGTGAAAAAAATGAAATAGCAAACGTTATAAAGAAATATTCTTTTTTCGAAAAATTAAGCGATATATTCTCTCGAAATTATATTTTAGTAAGAAAGAATTGGCATAGTATTGAAAGTAAATTTGATCACAGATTTTTCCTTATTGAATCTAATTTAAATGAAGCACCTAGAATTAATTCATTTGTTAGTTTCTCCGATGCGGAAGAAAAATACTTTGAGGTTTATAAATCAAATCAGAATGCTAACATAGTTTTGACACACTTACCAAAACCATCATATGAAAAATTAAGTATTGCATATTCTAACTATATTTTGACCTTTCACTCATTTTTAAATGAATGTTTCAAAATACTTGAAAATCTGATTGAAGACTCATTATGTAATAAAAAGTTTATTGTATTCTTTAAAATCTATTATTTATACAATACGTTAGTTTATATTCATATGAAAAATTTAGTCGAAGAAGTTAATGAATTCAATTTATTAAATAAAAACAACGATATTAAGACTAAAGGTAGTATTAATAACAGAAAGAAAGGAAAAGAGTGGATAAATGATATTAAAAAACAAGTTAAAGGTATAAAGGAAAGATCTATGAATTTCCAAAATACTTATCGCAGAAATATACCTAGAACATTTAACAGCAAAATAATTATTAGAATAATATTAACAATAATTTATAGAAAATTTAATCGAAAAGTTATGAAGCTTTTAAAAGAAAAATAGCAGTCAATATTAATTATTTTATCGATCCTTCGCTCTGCTTAAAATGATAAATCTCCGTTTATTTCCACTTACACTTATTTCACCTTCTATACAGACTCGTGGTATTTTTCAAAGTGAATTTCTTTGCATTTTATATTACACTATCCAAATCTTCGATTTGTATAGCTGTTACTCATTGCTATTTTTCAACTCTTATTAACGGGAATAACAATTCATAAAACTCTTTTACATTCGGATGATTCACTCTTTGATCATTAAATCTATCCTCTAACCAATTAATATTTGTTAACCTTTTATCATTAATATTGTTAATTGCAGAATCTTTATATTTCTGTGACATAAAAGGAATAAAACTTAAAAAACCGTAAAATAATTGAGTCAAAGAATTTATTGTAAGATTGACAAATAGTTCATTATAATAACATCCATTAATTTGTAGAAAATTTTGCGGAGGTACAATTTAATTATGAAAAATACCAGCTCCAAATCCACCGTGAGTAATTTCGCATAAAAGCTGTTTATATAGAATATTATATAAACCAGGAGCATAAAGTTCAAACATATCCTTATAGAGAATTTTCGCTCTACCTTGTGAGTATGGTAAACATTGTTCTGAATGTTCTTTAAAAAATCTTAATTTTACAAAAACCTCGAATAATCCTCTTATTAATGAAGTTGATTCTAAATAATATCCTCTAAGAATTAAGTTTTCTGTTGCCGAAAAAGTATATATCGAATTCTGAAATAATGAATAAGAAAACGTACTATAGTCATCATCCGGTTTATTAATGTAAATAAGAGTATCAAACATTGAATCCATTAGTATGGGGAATCTTTCTACCCAATACCCCCTTTTAGCAATTGTTTCACTTAAAACATTTATTTCTGTCTTTTCTAGTTCATTATAATTCATAATATATATTGTTGAAAATTTATAAAAATCCCCTTCACCCCTTCATGCCTTCTTCAAGCTGCTTTACCTTCTCAATAAATTCGTGGAAATTTTCGGCGTGGATTTCGTTGCCGAGTTCGGCGACGGATTTTATTTCTTTCTCACGGATTTTCCAGAGGGGATGGCGTTCCGTTGCGGTTTCGTCCTTGCCGGGTATCCAGAGGAATAAGTCGTTGGGGAGGCATTTTAGTATGATGCAAAGTTTTTCGATTTGAGAGGGGGATATGGCGGTCATTTTTTCTGCTGCAATTCTCACCGCAACGTTTCTGGAAAAGCCGTTTTTTAGTAAATAGGCGGAAGGATGCGCAATCCCGCGCAATTTCATAAGATTTTTAATGTTTTAT
>JBHELA010000448.1:0-10457 GCA_041859005.1 Ignavibacteria bacterium | reverse complement strand
CTTTCGGCTGCGATGTAAGGATTACAGAACTTTGTGTTGAACTCATTGATTTTCTCATCAAGAAGTTTCTGTCTATCTTCAGCAGCAAGAAGCTCTTTTCTGAATATAATTTCTGCTGCACCTTTTGCTCCCATAACTGCTATTTCAGCAGAGGGCCATGCAAGGTTTACGTCACCTCTAACGTGCTTGGAGTTCATAACGTCATAAGCACCGCCGTAAGCTTTGCGGATGATAACTGTGATTTTAGGTACTGTAGCTTCGCAGAATGCGTAAAGAAGTTTTGCACCGTGTCTGATAACACCGCGCCATTCCTGGTCTGTGCCGGGCAGGAAGCCGGGAACATCTTCAAATACAAGCAAAGGAATATTGAAAGAATCGCAGAAGCGAACGAAACGTGCGCCTTTGATAGATGAGTTTAGGCAAAGAACACCCGCAAGCACCAAAGGCTGATTTGCAACAATACCTACAGAACGACCGTTGATTCTGCCAAAACCACAGATTATGTTTTCGGCATAATCTTTATGAACTTCGAAGAAGGAATCCTTATCGATTACTCTATTGATAATATCCCTCATATCATAAGGTTTGTTCGGATTATCGGGGACGAATTCATTTAAATCACTTAAATCGTACTCGGGTTCATCAAAATCAATATTGGGCGGAAGCTCCATGTTATTTGAAGGAAGATACGACATAAGTTTTCTGATTCTTTCAAAACAATCAATTTCATTTTCGCAAGTGAAATGACTGACGCCGCTTTTCATTGCATGTGTATTTGCACCGCCGAGTTCATCGAAAGTAACGTCTTCGTTAGTAACGGCTTTTATGACATTAGGTCCTGTGATGAACATGTGAGAAATTTTATCAACCATGAAAATGAAATCTGTAATAGCGGGTGAGTAAACGGCACCGCCTGCACAAGGTCCGACTATAGCTGATATTTGCGGCACTACACCGCTTGAGAGAGTATTGCGTAAGAAAATATCTGCATAACCTGCGAGAGAAAGAACACCTTCCTGAATACGTGCACCACCGCTATCATTAATACCGATTACAGGCATGCCAACTTTCATAGCAAGGTCCATTATTTTAACAACTTTCTTTGCGTAGTACTCTGCTAGAGAACCTCCGAGAATAGTAAAATCCTGAGAGAAGACTGCGACATTACGTCCGTGAATCTTACCTACTCCTGTTATTACGCCGTCTGTATAATAACGAGTATTCTCCAAACCGAAATCACGGCTCTGATGCCTTACGAAAATATCCATCTCTTCAAATGTACCCTGATCGAGAAGCAGATGAATCCTTTCACGTGCTGTAAGCTTACCCCTTTTATGCTGGGAATCAATACTCTTCTGCCCTCCACCCAGCATTGCTAACTGTCTTTTTTCCCTTAATTCGTTAATCTTATCTTTGTTAGTCATAGAAAATTTATTTAATTTAAACGCGTTTTATGTCAGCTCCCAAATCCCTTAATTTAGAATCAATAATTTCGTATCCCCTATCGATGAATCGAATTCCATTTATCACTGTTTCGCCTTCGGCAATCAAACCTGCAATAAGATAAGACATACCTGCACGCAAATCTGGAACGACTATTTCTGCACCATGCAATGATACCGGCCCTTTAATAACTGCACTATGATAATATTCCTGATTAGCAAACCTGCACGCCAAACCACCGAGACAGGTATTATAGAGCTCGATTTCAGCACCCATCTTATTTAACTCCACAACATATCCAAATCGTTTTTCATAAACAGTTTCATGAACTATAGAAATTCCTTTTGCCTGAGTAAGAAGAATTACAAGCGGCTGCTGCCAGTCGGTCATAAATCCCGGATGCACGTTTGTTTCAATAGCGATGGGATTAAAGGGACCGTTATAGAAAAATCTTATTCCATTATCTTTTATTTCAAACTCACCACCAACACGACGAATTGTATTTAGAAAAGTAATCAAATCATCCTGAACTGCATTTTCGACGAATACATCTCCTTTAGTAACAAGGCCGGCAACGGCAAAAGACGCTGCTTGATTTCTATCAGGTATAACGCTGTGATTCGCACCGTAAAGTTTATCAACACCTTCAATAGTGATTTTTCTGTCTGTACTAATCTCAATGATTGCACCCATCTTCTGAAGATACTTTATTAAATCATAAATCTCAGGCTCGACAGCTGCGTTGAAGATAATAGTTCTTCCTTCTGCGAGTGCAGCTGCCATAAGAATGTTTTCTGTTGCACCTACACTGGGATATTCAAGATGGATATTATTGCCGTGAAGTTTATCAGCTTTAAGGTGATAGAAGTAATCTGACATTTCTACAGTACACCCGAGTTTCTTAAGCCCTTCGATATGAAAATTTACCGGACGCGAGCCTATCTTGCATCCGCCGGGAATGGGTATTTTTGCTTCGCCGCTTCTATGAAGTAAGACGCCTGCCGTAAGAATAGAGACTCTGTTTACATTGCCGTAATCAGAAGGGATTTCACAAGTATTAATCTTTGGAGTCTGTATATCGAGATTATCACCAGACTGATTTATTTCACTACCGAGGATTTTACAAAGGTCTATCGTAACCCCAAGTTCGCTAATGCCGTTAGGTGAATTTTTGAAAGATGATTTTTCATCAGACAGCATAGAAGCCACCATCAGCTTTGTAGCTGAATTCTTTGCACCGGATACTTTAACAGAACCATGCAAAGGCTTAACACCTTTGATAACAAACTTAGAATTATCGGGATTTGATATCATTACTTATTCTTTCCAGAACCCCATTTTCTCAAACTTCTTAATTCTATTATCAAGAAGCTTTTCTTTCTTAATTTTCTTTACTTCACCAAGCTCTTCAATTAAAGCAGTTTTTAAAATAGCTGCAGCCTCCTGATGATTTCTGTGCGCACCACCGCTTGGCTCATCAATAATTCTGTCAATAATTCCAAGTTTCAATAAATCGTTTGCAGTTAATTTCAGAGCATCCGCGGCCTGTTCCTTGAAATCCCAGCTTCGCCAAAGAATCGAAGAACATGATTCAGGAGAAATAACGGAGTACCAACAATATTTCAACATCAGAATTCTATCACCAATACCGATACCAAGAGCTCCGCCGGATGCACCTTCACCAATTATAACAACTATCATAGGAACTTTCAGTCTTGACATTTCGATCAGGTTTCTTGCGATTGCTTCAGCCTGTCCGCGTTCTTCAGCTTCAATTCCTGGAAAAGCACCGGGTGTATCCAACAACGTAATAACGGGTTTATCAAACTTCTCAGCGAGTTTCATTAAACGCAGAGCTTTTCTGTAACCTTCGGGATTCATCATACCAAAGTTTCTATAAAGATTAGATTTCGTATCTCTTCCCTTTTGCTGACCTATTATCATGACAGTCTGATCTCCAATAGAAGCAAATCCGCCAACTACTGCTTTATCATCTTTATAGTGTCTATCGCCATGAAACTCGACAAAATTATCGGTCATGAGATAAATATAATCGAGAGTATAAGGCCTGTTCGGATGTCTGGCAAGCTGGACTATCTGCCATGGAGTAAGATTATCGAACACATTTTTTCTGAGCTCATTGACCTTGCTTTCAAGACGATTAATTTCATCACTGATATCAAGACTATCAGCCATTTTTCTCATCTCATCTATCTTCTGTTCAAGTTCTAAAATCGGTTTTTCAAATTCCAATACCATAATTTATTTTTTAATAATAGTTATAAAAGTTTTCAATAATATTTCTATATCGAACTGTAAAGACTGATTCTTTGCATAAAAGATAAGATAGTTATTCTCATCCTCTTTATTGCGAATTTCTGCACCATAAAGCTGGATCATTCCCGTTAGACCTTTCTTACCAAGAAAGTCATAGTCATAATCATCAAACCAGACCGGAACGCCAACAAAACTGTATTTTCCTGTAAGAACATGTGGCAGTGATAGCAGTTTGCTGATTGCCAGAGAGCTTTTTGTATCTTTAATTTTTGAATAAATAAAAACAAACGGATAAACAATAATTACGAGTAAAAGAGATAAAACGATATCAAACAACCTCTTAGAAAATATATTCAATTTATTGTTAATATTATATTCAATTTCAATTAATGCCAAGTTGTCAATATCACCTCTGATTTTTGATAAAATAAGCTCATTTCCCGATGGAACAATCTTGAATTTCACATTTTTATCTTTGAACGTCCACATTAACCTGAATATTTCCCTTGATTCAACATTCTCGCCGGAAAAAACGACTTCATTAATGTTTTTGATAATGATGGTTTCCTTTAAATCTTCAAAGTCAGGTTCTTTACCTTCATGATCATAATAGATTATATTGTGTCTTGAGTTAAATTTCTCTTCAACAGAACCTTTGAACTTGTTTTCACTTACAACCAGAAGGTTTATTTTATTAAGCAAAATATTCTTTTCAACGAAGAAGTTCTTTATTTTCAATGCTGCCCGCCATGACAGGAGGAATAATAGTGCCCATAAAGTAGAAGCAAGAATTACTTCCCTTGAATATGCATATTCTTTTAGGAAGTAAGTAATAGATGAATTAACGAAGAAACCAACAAAAATAGCATTAAATGTTTTGAAAATTGAAAGCCGATTTTTTCGAAGGTATATACCGAACAGCCACATAATTATGAGCCATACAAGAATATATACCGATATAATAAAGATGTAAGATTTATTCGGAAAAATATGAAACCGTATATAAACAGAAAGGAGGAACGACAAAAAGAGTAACGCAGCATCAATAATAGCAGGATAAATAATTTTCAAACTTCTTTTTGTGTATGACACCAAAGACCTAAGGAATATTCCAATCTTCAACATGAATGACAAAATTCTCGAGCTTGTATTAAGATTTTTATTTACAAAAATAGACATAGCACCATAAAAATTGCTTACGTATGAAAACTTTGTTTTGCTGGTGCTCTCTCCTTTCAGATGGATAGTTGTTACTTTTGGGAAATAAAAAATCTTATAACCGGCTTTCTTAATCCGAAAGCATAAATCTATATCTTCACCGTACATAAAATAGTCTTCATCAAAATGTCCAACTTCATCCAGTACTTCCTTTTTCATAAACATAAAAGCACCGCAAATTGCATCCACTTCAGTAGTTACGTTTTCATCAAGATAAGTCAAGTTATATTTGCTAAATAATCTGGATTTCGGAAAAAGCTTAGAAAGTCCAAGTATTCTTGGAAATGCTGCAGAAAGGGTAGGAAAACTTCTTCGGCACGCACTATCGAGTTTTCCATCTCTTAGAATCAGTTTTGATGATACCGCACCTGTTCCTGGATTAGCCTCATAAAATTCGATCAGCTTATCAAAAGTTCCTTCTTCAAGAATTGTATCAGGATTCAACACAAGAATGTAATTCCCTTCAGCCTTTTTTAAAGCTATGTTATTAGCTTTTGAGAAACCGATATTCTTGTTGTTATATATACCTATAACATCAGGATATTTTTCGGTGATATATTGATAACTATTATCAACAGAGTGATTATCAACAAAAAATATTTGAATATTATATCCCTTTGAGGATTTGTAGATTGATGAGATGCAGTTATATACTAAATCCTTTACATTGTAATTAACTATAATGACCGATATGTCATAGGAATTATTCAGAGTTTACCAAATATAGATTTAAGTTTCAGTTTCCAAACCACAAAAAAAGCTTCGTATACTACTTTATTTGACATTTTAGAATGTCCAGCTCTTCTGTCAATAAAAAGGATTGGTATTTCAGCAATCTTGAATTTCTTTTTGTAGTATTTGAATTTCATTTCAATCTGAAAAGAGTAACCGTTAGACTTTACTTTATCGAGATCCAGCTGAGCTAATTTTCTAACATCATAGCACGCGAATCCGGCTGTAGTATCATGAACTTTTAATCCTGTAATAACTCTTGTGTATATATTGGCAAAATAACTTAGGAATAACCTTCTGATAGGCCAGTTCACTACTGAAACACCATTTATATATCGAGAGCCAACAACAAGGTCATAGCCTTCTTCCATTTTTACCAAAAATTCCGGAAGATATTTAGGATCGTGAGAAAAGTCAGCATCCATTTCATATACATAATCGAATTTGTTCAGGATTGCATACTTAAAACCAGCTATGTAAGCAGTTCCTAATCCCATCTTCCTTTCTCTCTTCAGCACGAAGACATTTGGATTATTCATATCTTCCACCAATTGAGCAGTACCGTCCGGCGAATTATCATCAACTACAAGCACATTAAATTCATATACAAATGTGGATTTACTTAGTACTTCAGGTATTATTTTGAGAATATTTTCAGATTCATTATAAGTTGGAATTATTACAAGTACTTTTTTCATTTATTTTCCTTTAAGACTAAATATCAAAATTAATGTGTTGAGAGTTATTTTCAGATCAAGCAGCAAACTCATATTTTCCAGGTAATAGAAATCGTACTGAAGCATCTTTTTATAATCAACCGAAGTATAATAAGATTTCTGTTTAATCTGAGCCCACCCAGTAATACCCGGTTTTACTTTCATACGTCTCGAAAAATAAGGTATTTCTTCAGAAAGTTTTTGCACTATTTCACGGCTTTCAGGTTCAGGTCCTACCAAACTCATTCTGTTAAGAATTACATTTATAAGCTGAGGCAGTTCTGTAATCCACAGCATGGATAAAAATTTACCAAAACTTTTATTATCAGAATAAAATTTTATGCTCTTAAAATTCCTTGATTTTTTACCTACTTTTTCCTGAACATCGAAAATCTTTTTATACAAGACAAGATTAATTATTGAGACTACAAAGAACAATGGCGATAAAATAATTAATATTAATATAGAGTATGTAAAATCAAATATACGTTTAATAATCGTAGATGTAAAAGGCATCAGTTCTGTTTTAATTTCAACAAGAGGAATGCCATGAACCTGTTCGGATTTTACCATACCGCTTACGATTTCATAAACACCAGGTACTATTTTGACGTTAACATTCAGGTCAGAACATATATTCAAGGTTGAAATTATAAGTTCTTCGTATTTTTGGTCAGAGGCGATAATTACTTCATCAATACTTTTTGTCTGAATTAAAGCACTGAGGTCAGAAAGAATCCCTACTTCCTCAACATTTTCGGGTTTATCTTTGACACTTACAAAACCCACAAACTTATAACCAAGTTTAGGATATGAATAAATTATATCTTTAACTTCATTTGCTTTTTCACCAGAACCAATAATAAGAGTATTTCTCAATCCATAACCTTTTTTAAGCATTCTGAACTGGAACCCCCTTATTATCATCCTTCCAAAAGAAACAAAGAAAATCATTAGTGCCCAGTAAAGAAGAATCAAAAACCGAGAAACTATCTGGGCTTCTTTATAATAATCATCGAGAAATATTGCAAAGAATAAAATAAGACAGCCTAAACTTATTGCACGGAAAAGAGTAGTAAATTCATCAAAGCGAGATCTTACGAACCAATGCCTATATAACCCAGAAATATAAAATATTAGGAACCAGTAAATGAAAACCAGCAACATAGGAGCAAAGAATGAAGGAGGATTTGCGAACAATATCCACCCGCTTTCAATTCTGATATAGTAGTATATAGCCCACGAGAGGTTTACAAAAATGATATCTGAAATTAATAGTAGTATTAATTCTTTTTTAGAGGACAAAGTTTTTTCTTTAATTTACTAAAGAATCCTGTAACCGGCTGATTTAGCGTCGTTATAAAACATTTTCACTGTTTCAAGAGATAAATCACCAAGGTCCATACCAACCATGTTCAACTTTTTCAGTAAATCGTTTGTCACTGTAATAATATCACATCCACAATCCTGAGCTTGAAATATATTCAGAAGTTCGCGTGAACTTGCCCAAAGAAGTTCAAGATTACGTTTCGGAGCAAGTATTGATTTTGCTTCTTTCATAATCGGGACCGGGTCAACACCTGTATCTGCTATCCTACCTGCAAAGACTGATATAATGGATTTTGAATTTTCGTTTAGAGTATCGAATAACTCCTGAACCTGTTTTAAGGTTAATATTGCTGTAATATTTAACTTAATACCCTTTCTATCAAGAGACTTTATCAAATCAACAGAGGATTCTCTTTTAGTATTAGTAACAGGAATCTTAACGTAAATGTTATCACCCCAACCGGAAATTTTAATAGCTTCATTTTCCATACTTTCAAAATCATCGGAAAATACCTCAAAAGAAATTGGGAGATTATTTACATTTTGAACAGCTTCCTTCGCAAATTTTTCATAATTTGTAATTCCACACTTCTTCATGAGTGTCGGGTTCGTAGTGAATCCGGATATCACTCCGTTCTGAGAAGCTATTTTCATCTCATTTACATCAGCACCGTCACTAAATATTTTTATTGTCAGGTTTTTCATTTGCGATTTAAGTTACTTTGTTGATTCCCATTTCATCTCATTTACCTTTAAGTCAGGATGAGTTGCTATACAATGCAGCACTACGGACTGAAAGGATTCTGAATGAGGGGTAATGCTGCTGTTGTTAATGACAGGAACAATGACGCAACTTGTTGAGTTTTTTGCCGTGTATCCGCCATCTTTACCAACTATTCCCATAATTCTTGTATTTTTTCTTTTAGCGAAGTCAATAGCTTTTATAATATTAACGCTTATTTTCTTTTCTGCATTGCCACCGCCTACTGAAAGAATTAAGATACCGTCTCTATCGTTTAATCTACTAGTTTCAAGCCATTTTACAAATACAGTTTCCCAGCCGTCATCATTAACGCGAGCAGTGAGTTCTGAAACATTATCCGTAGGAGTATATGCTTCAATTCCGCAAATTTTTCTAAAGTCATTTACTGTATGAGAGGCGTTGGCAGCACTACCACCAACACCAAGTATAAACAAACGTCCGCCAGAATCTTTGACATGCTTTAAGTCTCTGACAATATGTTCAACATCAGCCTTATTAATTCCAGAAGCAACTTCTTTTACTTCTTCAAAATAATTATCTATGTATTTTTCCAATAATATATTCTTATTTACTTTTTAAATAGCTTTTTAAATCCTCAATACCTTCGAAGGAACCGATTTCATAAAACCTTTTATGAACCTCAAAACCGAGCATCTGATTCTTCGATATTAAGTTCTTGAAAATATCTTTTAAATCAAAACTTCTCAGATACAAAAAATCTTTAAAAGCATCTTTCTTTAAAATACTAAAACCGTAATCAATACAATCAAATTCAGGATCATCTTTCTTATCGTATTTAATAATATTACCATCCTTGAAAATAATATTACTTTTGTCCCATTTTCCCTGATTTCTTAGTACGGACATTAGACCTAATTTATTAAAATTATTAAAATAATTCAGAATTTCAATGTAATCAATATCCAAATAAGAATCTCCATACAGAACCATAAATGGGTCAGTTATTAAGTTAAATGCATTTTTGATAGCACCTCCTGTTCCAAGAAGTATATCACCGTCGTATGAATATTGAAGATTTACAGAATTAGCATACTTATTACCCAATAATTCTTCAATAGGTTTTCCCAGATTCCCTAGACATAGAACAGCTTCGTTTATTCCATTTTGCTTCAATAATTCAAGCTGATGTATAATGAAAGGTTTTCCATTTATGTCAATGAGAGATTTGGGGGTTGAAAGGGAAACCGGATATAGCCTTGTCGCCATACCACCGGCAAGGATTACAATAGTCTTATTTTCCAACATCAGGCAGAATAGATTTTCTTTGCACCTTCAAATTCGAATGAAAACCAAGTTGGTGTCAATCCAAATTTTCTTAAAGCTTCTACAAGTTTTGGTTTGTTCTCGTGACAGTAAAGCATAAGAAATCCACCACCTCCTGCGCCTACAACTTTACCTCCAATTGCTCCGTTTTTTAAAGCTATTTCATATGCTTCATCAATGTACGGATCTGATACTTTCTGAGATAAACCCTTTTTAGTAAGCCAGTGATTATGCAGGATTTCACCAAACTCATTTATTTTACCCTCTTCAAGAACCTTTTTTGTGTACAGACCAATTTCTTTTATTTTGTGAAGTTTATCAAGGATAGTTGAATCATTATTCTTGCTTTTTTCATTCTGTTCTGACAGAATAGCACTTGCAGATCTGTTCATATTAAGATAAAAAAGAAAAATGTTGTTCTGAAGCTCCATCATCAATTCTTCCTTAATCTTTAGCGGTTCTACCCGCACTGCACCGTCTTTTTCAAAATAATATGCATTGAATCCACCAAAAGCAGAGGCATACTGATCTTGCTTACCTATTGGTTCTTTAAGCACATTGATTTCAATATGACAAGCTTTTTCTGCAAGTTTATCAATTGATACATAGTCTCTCCTGTAAGCATAAAGAGCATTTAACAAAGCGACAGTAAAAGTAGAAGAAGTACCAAGTCCACAATTAGAAGGAACATCAGA
>JBHELA010000432.1:0-5201 GCA_041859005.1 Ignavibacteria bacterium | reverse complement strand
TGGAATCCAGTTTGCACCCCCATCCGTTGTTTTAAGTAATATTTGATTGCCAACAACCCATCCTGTCTGGGTATCGAAGAAATGTACCGCATAAAGATAATTCGAAGTTCTGCTGACTTGATTTTCCCAGCTTACACCGCCATTGGTTGTCTTTATTATTGTACCATTATTGCCGACCGCATATCCTGTGTTTGAATCAATAAATTTAATGGATTTTATTGTGTTTCCCTGAGGTAACGGGTTCTGCCATACCCATTGAGCTTGTGAATTCAAAACAAAGAAAAGAGAATTCAACGTAAAAATCGTAATGAGCGTAACTATAAACTTTTTCATACTCATAATTATTTAATTAATAGCATCCGCTTCGTCTCGCTAAATCCATCCGTCGAAGATCCGCCGTGGCGGACCACCATCCTATAAAAATAAACACCGCTATTCAGCCCCGACCCATCGAATGTTGTTTCATACGTTCCCGCCTGCAACCTCTCATTCACCAGCGTTCGCACCTCTCTTCCCTGCACATCATAAACTTTCAGCACAACATTACTGATTACTGGTAACTGATAACGGATAACTGTATTAGGGTTAAACGGATTCGGATAGTTCTGCCCCAGCGAATAAGAATCAGGAACATTCGTGTTTGTGTTATTTATATTCACAAGAATACCCGCAGTATCCCCATAAGCAATTCCGTTTATAATACAACCTCTTAATGTATAGCTTTCACTTCCCCCCGATGTTCCATAGTCAAATGAAGAAGAGTAATCTTTAAACCCGAACATTCTGTGATAATATCTGTGTGTTTGTGTTGTCAGTATATTATTCTGATTCATTACAAATCTGCTAAAATGTATCTGGCTGCTGACTACATTAAAAAACGAAACCGGACTGACTCCGTAACAATAATAGCCATGGCAGGAATTTTCCCCACCCGAACCTGTCATGCCAAGGCTGTCTACAAGTGTCTCATAATAATAGTAAGGACAGTTGTTTGCCGGATTATAAGCATATAAACTTTTTGTAACAGTATCAACTCTCACCCAGCCCGATGCAATATTCGGAATTCCGGAGCATAGATAATATTTTTTCCCGTTATATTTTGTAGTATCAGTTATTGATAAAACCCTTTTCCCTGATGTGCTTGAACTTCCCCCGCCTGTCCAGTAATAAGACCCGTTAAACTGATATACAAATTTATTCCCGATATTGAGCGGAAAAAAATCTCCTTTCGTTGTATCCTGAAATTGTGATTGATACAATGCTCCGTTTAAACCTCCGCTCCACCCATTATAACTATCAATAAAATAAAGGCAGCCTAACTGTGATGTCGGAGTAACAGGATTAAGCGTCCAGTTAACCCCTCCGTTTTCTGACCTGAAAATCTGGTTCCCGACTGCCCATCCCATCGATTCGCTCGGAAAAGTTGATGACAAATGTCCGGTGTGTCCGCTGCTCAATAAAAACCACGTATTACCTGCATCCGTTGTTTTATAATAACTGCTAATGGCAGAATAACTCGAATCTGCTTGAACAAATCCTGTATTCTGATTAATAAACACTATATTTTTAAAAGTATGAAATTGTTTTCTGAAAGAAGTACTCCAGTTTTGTCCCATGTCTGTTGTTTTATAAACTATAGCTGTGTCTATGTTATTGTAATCTTCCCATCTCTTTGAAATAGTATAAGCTGTGTATGTATTTGTAAACACAATCTTAGAAGCTGGTTTTGAACCGTTTATCATCACCCAGTTGGTTCCTCCGTTTGTTGTTTTCAAAATACCGCCTGTTGTTCCTCCTCCGTTATTTCCTTGGCAGGCTGCAAAGCCGTAACTTTCATTTAAAAAATATATGCTTGTCGGGTAGTAGAAATCTGTTGGCTCGTCCTTTTGTATAACCCAGTTAGTTCCTCCGTTAGTTGTTTTTAAAATTATCATATGTCCCCATAAGTTGTTTTCAATATACCCGCCTGCCGCCCAACCGATGTTCCAGTTCTGAAAATAAATAGCATGTAAATCGTATGTCGTTTGTGATTGTTGTATTACCCAGTTTATTCCCGAATTAGTTGTCTTGCCTATCACACCGTTCTTTCCACAATAAAAACCGTAGCCACTTCCATCAAAACTAAAACCAAAACTAAAAGCAATTATTGTCTGGGTTGTCCCGCTTTGCCGCGGACTCCATACCACCATCTGTGTATGAGAATCCCCATAAAAAACAAAAAGTATTGCCATCGCCAAAAAAAGTATCAAATTTTTCATAATCTAAACATATATTTATTTTTTATTTCCAATTGTCTATATTAATTCCTCACTTCTATCTTTTGTCATTCTTTTACTATGTCACTCCGTCACTTCATAACCTCATAACTCCATAACTGTATCACCTCATCACTTTAAAAGAAGCATCTTCTTCGTCTCGCTGTATCCATCTGTAATCAATCTATAAAAATACACCCCGCTATTCAGCCCCGATCCGTCGAACGATGTTTCATACGTCCCCGCCTGCAATCTTTCATTCACAAGCGTCTGCACCTCTCTACCCTGCACATCATAAATCTTTATCACAACATTACTGATTACTGGTAACTGAAACCTGATAGCTGTCACCGGATTAAACGGATTCGGATAGTTTTGCCCCAATGAATACGCAGACGGTATTTCCGTGCTGATACTTTGAATTCCTGTAAAATCTGAAAGAGGCCTCCTCCACACGGAATAACCTTCTGTTCCCGCAAAGATGTAATCGTTTACGATTAGTAATGAACGAATCGAAGGTATATATTTAAAACCCTCATTTTTTTGTACCCAGCTTTGTCCATTATTTGTTGAGAAAAATATACCAATATGATTAAAGTAATCAAATGTGCCGGCAAAAATCATATCCCCACTTACTGCCAAAGACGTAACATCTAGATTATTCAGAGCAGTTTGTGTCCAGCTTGTACCATTATTTGTTGATAAATAAATACCATTTTCATATGTCCCGGCAAATATTTTATTTCCGCTTACGGCAAGGGAATTAACCCATTGTGTATTTAAAGCTGTTTGCGTCCAGGTTTGTCCGTTATCAATAGAGAGATATACTCCGCTGCCACCTGTTCCTGCATACATATTATTTCCGCTTAAAGCAAAAGAATAAACACTTTTATTATTCAGATTAGTTTGAGCCCAATTCTGTCCGAGATTTGTTGAAAACACGACTCCAATACTTCCATCAGTACCTGCATAAATATAATTTTCCCTTACAACAAGTGCGTTCACAGAAAAAGTAATAAGATTCACTTGACTCCAGTTTTGTCCGTTATCTGTTGAGTGCCGTATGCCGCCGATATAAAAAGGAATATTTTCTTCTATACCTGCAAAGATGTTGTTTTCAATAGCAGTGAAGGATAGAACACTTCTATCTCTTAATCCGGTTTGCGACCAATTAAGACCGAAATTTGTGGAAGACCAGGCACCCACGGTAGATGCACCTGCAAAAATACTATTTCCTATTTGAGAAAGAGAATAAACGCTTTGTGAATTTAGCCCTGTGTTTTTAAATGTTATGCCGTTATTTGATGAAATAAAGACACCGTTTTCGCTTGTTCCCGCGATTACAATATTCTGTATCACAACAATACTATTAACTCGAATATTATTTAGAGCAGTTTGTGTCCATGATTGTCCGTTATTTGTGGAGAGATAGATTCCACCGCCGGTTGTTCCTGCAAAGATATTATCTCCGTTTACGGCAAGGGAACGTACATCTTGATTATTCAAAGCTGTTTGCGTCCAGTATTGTCCGGTATTTGTCGAGAGATAAACACCGCTGCCATTTGTCCCTGCAAAGATGTTATCTCCGCTTATGACAAGAGAACGAACTGACTGATTATTCAAAGCCGTTTGAGTCCAGTTTGAGCCGTTATTTGTGGATAGCCAGACACCGCTATTGTATGACCCTGCAAAAATATTATTTCCGCTTATGGCAAAGGAATTAACAAATTGATTAAAAATTATCGTCCAGTTTGAACCGTTATTTGTGGAGAGATAGACGCCCCCACCGTCTATCCCAGCAAAGATGCAATTTCCACTTATTGCAAGAGCAACAACAGTTCCACCATTCAAAGCAGTTTGTGTCCAGTTTTCTCCATTATTTGTTGATCGATAAACACCAGCACCACCTACCCCGGCAAATATATTATTCCCGCTTATGGCAATTGAAAAAACCCACAAATTATTCAAAGCTGTTTGAGCCCAAGTTTGTCCGTTATTTGTGGAGAGATAGACAACGCTTGCATTGTAATAATTTATTGTTCCTGCACAGATCGTATTTCCTGAAACGGCAAGGGCATTAACCGTTCCGCCGTAAGGACCTTCGCATTGCTCCCACTGGCATACACAATAATTAATACTAACTGATAATTGTATTACGACAATTAAAACGAAAGTTGTAATTAGTTTTTTCATAAAATATTCCTATTTAAATTAATACCCCCTGCGAAATGCAAAAGGGAATCATTCTGTCCAATTTCTATTTGATTAATACCATCCTCTTCGTCTCGCTGTATCCCTCCGCCGTGAGTCTGTAAAAATACACTCCGCTATTCAACCCCGACCCATCGAACGATGTCTCATACGTCCCCGCCTGCAATCTTTCATTCACAAGCGTTTCCACCTCTCTTCCCATCACATCATATACTTTCAGCACAACATCACTGATTACTGGTAACTGATAACGGATCACTGAAGAAGGATTAAACGGATTCGGATAATTCTGACCCAATGAATACGCAGACGGTATTTCTGTGCTGATGTTTTGTATGCCGATGATTTCTGCAAGTGAGCGGCGCCAGACGGAATAGTTCCAAGTCCCTGCATATATATAATTATCAGTGATTAACAAATCATTTATGTGCAGATATCGAAGATTGTTAAATCCCTGATTTTTTTCAGACCAGTTTGCTCCGTTATTTGTAGAGAGATAAACGCTGCTCGACCCTGATGGAGAATTATCTGCCGCGGCAAAAATGTTATTTCCGCTGATAGAAAGAGAAGAGACATCCTGATTATTTAAAGCAGTTTGAGTCCATGCAGTACCGTTATTTGTGGAGAGATAAACGCCATTAAACCGGGTTCCTGCAAAAATACTATTTCCGTTGACGGCAAGAGAGTAAACCTGTTTATCATTCAAAGCAGTTTGAGTCCAGCTTGCACCATTAT
>JBHELA010000391.1:0-10724 GCA_041859005.1 Ignavibacteria bacterium | reverse complement strand
CTGCTTTTCCTTTTCCGGTATGTTTATGCTATGTAAATCTCCTCTGCTTAAACACCGGGCAAGTTTTCTGCAGTCAACCCTGTCTGTTTTGCGTTTCTTCTCTTTGTCTGTTGTCGGCACATCTGCAGGATTAACAACTATGTTGTTAATTCCTTCTGCCCTCAATGCTTCATGAACACTGAATCCGCAAAATCCCGCTTCGTAAACACTGTAATACTTCCCCCCTGGAAAAGTATGTCTTAATGTTTTTCCTAATATTTCTGCTGATGGCGCTTGAGATATAAACTTATGCTCAATACCTTCAAAAATAAGGCATACCTTCCAGCTCGTTTTGTGAACGTCTATACCTACAAATATAGACTTATTTTTAAAATTAATTTTTCTAACTTCTCTCATGGCAAGTCTCCTTCAATTTGCTTAAAAAATAAATTTACTAATTTATTTTGAGGCTTGCCACCTTTTTAAACATAAGGTCTGTGGTGAAAGCTCTGTGGTGAAAGCTCTTCTTCGTTTACTTCCCTTTATTTCACCAGCAGCATTCTTTTTGTATCTGAAAAATCTCTCGTTTCAAATTTATAGAAATAAACACCGCTCGGATATACCGATGCATTCCAGTCAACGCTGTATGAACCGGCGCTTCTCTCTTCGTTAATAAGCACTGCTGCTTCTTTCCCGAGCATATCATATATTTTTAAAGATACAAATGTATTCTTCGGTACATCAAATTTAATATTCGTAGTTGGATTAAACGGATTCGGATAGTTCTGGTATACTGCAAATTTATCGGGTACGATGTTTGACGTATTGTTAATTCCTACTATCAATGTCGCAGTCTTAAGTACTATATCGTTATTCGGGTCGAACGCAACGGCAGTCGGCTGTCTGTTGAAATCGAAAGAGTAAGCCTGATTGTTAACGTCATTCATTACCCTTATCAATGTATCGCCCGTTGAAAATGATACCTTAATAACAATCGGCATCTTGTGAAACACAGTATTCGTCTGCGTTTGCTTTGCCGTAAAATTCACTCTGTAGTTTCCACCGCCGAGATTTGCTATGTTGTATAAATTCTGATACGTCGGATGGTTCGGTTCTTTAACCCACTGGTCTATAAACCATGTTAAATCCTGTCCTGCTACCGAACTTATCTTTGCCGTGAAATCATCAGTCGTTGCATTTTTCATCTTGAAATTTACTGTGTCAGTTGCATAAGCTTTCAAAGCCGCAAAGAATAATGTATCCCCGATTGTGTATCTAAGCATGTGTAAAACACAAGAACCTTTGTAATAAGTAATCGGTCCGTTAAACAATGTCCCTGACGGAGGTGTCGTTATTGCCCATGTAGGGTTATAAATAGGCCAGCCGGGATTTCCTGACATATAAGATGAAGCATTGCTGTTAATATTTGCTTTGTATGCACTGTATCCCGTAATCTGCTCTTTATAAATTGCTTCAAGGTAAGTCGCAAATCCTTCGTTGAGCCATAAGTCCGCCCATGTTGCACATGTTATCATATCGCCGAACCACTGGTGTGCGTATTCATGTGAGATTAAACTTGTTACCGAACTCCACGATGGCGATATAGTCGTAAGCGTCTGATGCTCCATCCCGCCGCCGTAACTTGAGACTGAGGCAAACCCGTTTTTTTCAAAAGGATGCTCTCCGAACAACTGCGAAAAGATTGTTGTCATATTCGGCAAAGCGTTCTTTGTCGGTGTAATGTTTTCGCCCGTGCTGTAATATAAACGAAGCGGTATGCTGTCATTCGGATTTGAAATTTTATGCCACCAGCTTATATCAACATTGTATCCTGTTTTGCCCGTAAGCACCGAAAGGTATGTGGGCATGGGGTCGCGGCTTATCCAGTGGTACCATATTGTATCAGAGCTTACAGTTGAATCAGCAAGTCTTCCGTTAGAACCTACCAACACGTTTGAAGGTACTTTTACGGTAATATCAAAAGTTGCTTTGTCCGCGGGTCTGTCCCAGCAGGGGAACCATCTTCTTGAACCTTCCGGCTCGGTGTTTGTATAAACAAATCCTGAGCTGACGTTGAATGCACCGTCGCTTACATTATTGTGTCTGTACTTTATAATTAAATCAACTATCTCTCCGGGATTGTATGTCCTGTCCAGATTAATTGTTAATAAATTTGTTGAGGAGCTGTGCGTAAACACTAAACTTGAACCGCTAATCAGCTTTACTGAGTCGATTACAAGCGAAGTGTAATATGCATTCATCTGAATTGAATTTAATGTTGAATCAACCCTGAATGTCAGCTGCTCTGTACCTGTATAACTTCTTACTGAATTCTTGAAACAGTTGTATATGTCCAGATTTAGTTTATAATTTAGTACGTCGTACGAATGCTTCGGTGTGTTAGGAGACCTGTCCAGAGGATTTATGTGTTCACTTTTCGATTTTTTCTGTGAACAAATGTCTGCACCCGTCATACCTAAGTAATCCTGTGCCATTGTCAAAGTGCTCATTACCAGCACTAAGCAAAGCAATAATAATTTTTTCATTTATATATTTTTAATTAATTTATTGAATATTAGATTTAGAATTACCATAATTTAATTCATAAAATACAATTTAATACATTAATAAATAACCCAATTTCATTTTCAATCCGCGTTTCTTCTGAGGTTTTGTGAGATCAAATAAATGTTATGCACACCATATCTTTTTTTCTTGTCATCCCCGCTTGTTCTTGGCGGGGATCTAATCATTATTGTTTACAATTATTGTTTATGAGTATTACTTCCAACCCAAATACCGTTTTCTCAAAATCTATAAAGCTTGGGAACTCATTTTGACCTATGAAATCAATAAATCATACTAGATCAGTTCTATCTGTGAGCGTTCTTCTCTATCCGTGTTAATCCGCCCAATCCGTGAACATCCGCGTTCTAAGTTCTTGAATCCGTGAAAATCATAACGAATCAGTTCTTTCTGTGTGCGTTCTTCTTTGTTATATAATAACTTTATATTCATTGAAACGTACATTCTAAATAGCTAATATTATTAAACTAATTAAAAACACTATTGTATGAACAACAAATTTTACAAATTCCTATTTGGCTTACTTGTAGCCTTTGTATTTACTCTCAATACAGGTTTTGCTCAAAACACAAAATCTGATATTTATGATCTCGGAAAGATGTGGACTTTTGAGCATGCACCCGTAGATTATTTCGAAAAAACTTATGGCTTTAAAGCAACTCAGGAATGGCTTGAGGACGTGAAGCTGTCTGCTATAAGGTTCGGTAACGGATGTTCTGCTTCTTTCATTTCCGAAGACGGACTTGTTATGACAAATCATCACTGCGGAAGAGGATATGTAACTTCTGTAACTCGTGATGGTGAGGATTTTAGCAAAACTGGTTTCTATGCTGAAACTCTTTCCGATGAAAGACCCGTACCGACACTGTGGGTTGACCAGCTTCAGAAAACTATCGATGTTACTAAAGATATTATTTCAGCAATGGATGCAGGTACTACCAATGAAGAAAAGGCTAAGCTGAAATCGGATAAGATTAAAGAAATTGAAACCAAGTATGCTTCAGAGACTGGTTTAAAATGCAATGTTATTACTTTTTATAACGGAGGTATGTATATGCTCTATTGTTACAAAAGATTTAACGATGTAAGGCTTGTTTTCTCTCCCGAAAATTTCGTTGCGAGCTTCGGCGGCGACCCCGATAATTTTACCTATCCGAGATACGACCTCGACTGTGCATTCTTCAGAGTGTATGAAAACGGTCAGCCTCTTAAGTCAATGAACTACTTCACCTGGAGCAAGAACGGTGCACAAGACGGAGAGACAGTATTCGTTATCGGTAATCCGGGAAGTACGGAAAGACTTAAAACAATTGCTCAGCTTGAATTTGCGCGGGATTACACCGTTCCAACAAGATTATATCAGATGAACTTTATGGCTGACTATCTCGATAACTTTATCCAAAATAATCCGGACAAGAAATTACGTTATCAGGATACTTACTACGGTGTTTTAAACTCTCAGAAGGTGTTCAAAGGTCTTGATAAAGCTTTGAAAGATAAAGAAATGATGTCGAGGAAAAAGGACTTTGAAGATAAGCAAAAGGAAAAAGTTAATGCTTCAATGGAAATGAAATCCAAATACGGGAACATTTGGAATGAAATAGAAGCAGGCTCAAAAGATTATTCAAAGATATACAATGAGCTTTTAGGCTACGACATCGGAAACCGTTTTCAGTCAAGGTATGTTTTTATGGCTAAATTAATCATCAGAAACACTCTTGCAGGCAAACAAACACCGGATTCAATCCTGAATGTAGTTTATGATAATCTTGATGCAGATTACAACAAAGGTCTTCTTGAGCTTGATATTAATACGATTTATGATAATCTCAGCCGTGAAAATGCAATCGTTAAGTCAGCATTCAATAATAACGACAGAATGGGTGCTGTAAAGTATGTTCTCGATAAATCGATGCTCACATCAAAATACGGAGCCGATAAGCTGTCGAAAATGTCAGCCGATGAGCTTAAAACTGCAAACGACCCTTTAATAAATTTTATTTTGAATTCTAAAAGCACTCTTGATGAACTGCAGGCTAAGAGAAAAGAAGTTGAAGCTCGCATTGATATTAACGGACAGATGCTCGGACAAGCGTTATTTGGTCTATACGGTACTTCCATCCCGCCTGATGCTACATTAACATTGAGAATCGCTGACGGAATAATTAAATCATTTGATTATAACGGAACTATAGCACCGCCGTTCACTACATTCTACGGAATGTATGACAGGTATTATTCGCACGGAAAGAAATTCCCATGGGACCTTCCGGAAAGATGGTTAAACAGGCCGGCTGAATTTGACCTTGAGACTCCGTTTAACCTTGTCTCAACAAATGATATTATCGGGGGTAACTCGGGCAGTGCAATGATAAACACAAATGCAGAAGTTGTTGGTCTTGTGTTTGACGGAAATATTGAAAGCCTTCCGGGCAGGTACATATTTACTACCGAATTAAACAGAACTGTATCCGTTGATTCACGGGGTCTCCTTGAAGTCGTAAAAGACCTTTACAAAGCCAAAAGACTTGCTTATGAAATGGAAAATGGCAAAATGATGAAATAATATTATGAAATATTAAGAATAACCCCGTTATTTCTAAATAACGGGGTTTTCTTTTGTTCTATAAATAAATTTCTTTATAATATAGTCAAATTATAATTTACCCAAATTCATAAATTATTCAGTAGTATAAAATCTAATTAAGATGTATTTTTACCACTTGTTATCCGCAATATATTAATTGAATTAAAACAACAAATAAAACATGCAGGAGATATTAAATCAGCTAAAGGAACTATCTAACAATCTTTACTGGACTTGGAACAATGATTTCCACGATATTATGGAAGAAATTAACAAGGATTATTGGAAGTGGTCTTCTAAAAATCCCGTGAAATTCCTTAATGCAATAGATAAAAGTTATCTTTTTGACGTTATTGAAAAAAGAAACCTCAGATACAGAATACACAATCTTTACAGGGATTATAGAAAATATATCACTTCAAAAGAAACTTACTTTGAAAAGAAATATTATAAAACTGATAAACCTGAGATATGTTATCTTTCAGCTGAATACGGTCTCGCAAAAAGTCTGCGGTTTTATTCAGGCGGACTCGGAACACTCTCGGGCGACCATTTAAAATCTGCTTCCGACCTCGGTATTCCACTCGTTGCTGTAGGTCTGGCTTATTCTTATGGATATTTCAGACAGATTATTACTGATGACAACAGACAGTCTGAATTGTACGAACTTAATGACTTTGAATCCATGCCTATGCGTCTTGTTCTTGATGAGGAATACAGACCCTTGAAAATTACGATTGACCTTCCCGGCAGGAAGCTTTATGCTCAGATTTGGGAATTAAACGTTGGCAGGATTAAACTATATATGCTCGATACTTTTGTTGATGAAAACAATGTTGACGATAAGCGTGTCACAGATATTCTCTACGGCGGCGAAGCAGAAAAACGAATTCTTCAGGAAATACTCCTCGGTATAGGTGGTATGAGAGTCCTTGAAATACTTGGGATTGAAGCGAAAGCTTTTCATATTAATGAAGGTCATTCTGCTTTCCTTACGTTCGAAAGAATAAAGAATACTATGAAGAAACATGGTATCGGTTTCAAAGAAGCAAAAGAACTTTGTTACTATTCAAACATATTTACTACCCATACACCTGTTCCCGCGGGCATAGATATATTCCCAAGATGGATGTTTGAAAAGTACTTTGGTTCTTATGCTTCTGAAGATTTAAAGATAGAATTCAACAGGCTCTTTGAAGAAGGAAATAATCTCTACGGGCAGTCTATGGGCGATAATTTCAACATGGCGTACCTTGCAATCAATAATTCAAATTTCATAAACGGTGTTAGCAAACTGCACGGTGAAATATCACGCAGGATGTGGGCTTTGCCGGAAACGCGCTCACAGATCGATTCAATAACTAACGGTGTTCATACAAAGACATACCTTTCCGGTGTGTCAGAGAGAATTTATAAAAAACACTTTGGGAATGACTGGATAAATGTGGATAACATCTGGAAAAAGATTTCCGAACTGCCCGATGAAACGCTATGGTCATTAAGAAATCGGAACAGAAGGAAACTTGTTAGTTTTGTAAGAGAAAGAACCATTGACAGTATAAAGTTACATCATGAGAGCGAAGAAAAGATTGCTGATGCATATTCGTTGCTTGATGATACTGCTTTAACTATAGGATTTGCAAGAAGGTTTGCTACGTATAAGCGTGGTACGCTTGTTTTAAGGGATCTTGATAGGCTTAAAAAGATTATGGACGATAAGAAAAGAAAAGTTCAGTTTATATTTTCTGGTAAAGCACATCCAAAGGATGAACCCGGAAAGAACTTTATCCATGAAATACTTAAATTTGCAAACAGTAACGGGCATAAGAACAACATTATATTTCTTGATAATTATGATATGGATGTAGCGAAGAGTCTCGTAAGCGGATGCGATGTTTGGCTGAACAACCCAAGAAAACCTCTTGAAGCCTCCGGTACAAGCGGTATGAAAGTCATTGCAAACGGAGGAATTAATCTCTCAATAACCGACGGTTGGTGGGTTGAAGGTTTCTCAAAAGAAACAGGATGGGAAATAAAGAGTCCTGAAAAATATGATACTATGTCAGATGAAGATATTAACGAATATGAAAGCAAGTCCTTATATGATACGCTCGAGAAAGAAATTATTCCTATGTTCTATGACAGGGATAAAAGGGATATTCCGGTTAATTGGGTCAATATGATGCGAGGCTCAATTAAAGTCCTTACCCCCGTATTTAATACAGGCAGAATGGTTATGGAATATCACGAAAAGTTCTATTCCAAAGTTAGATAAAATTTTCTTTAATTTTATTATAGTTTTATGGAAAAGATAATGGTAATCGGATGTTCGGGACAGATTGGTTCTGAACTTACTTTAGCTTTAAGAGGTGTTTATGGCGGAGATAATGTGTTTGCAACTGATATTAAGCAGGCACCTTCGGACGTTATCGAGAGCGGTCCTTTTCAGATTCTCGACGTTATGAATGAAAAGAACCTTATTCATTTTGTTATCCGCAACAAGATTACTCAGGTTTATCATCTTGCTGCTGTCCTTTCGGGGAACGCTGAAAAGCTTCCGTTGCAGGCATGGGATATTAACATGAAGAGTCTTATGAACATACTCAATCTCGGTAAGGATAATGGTCTTAAGAAAATCTTCTGGCCCAGCTCAATTGCTGTCTTCGGACCTACAACCCCAAGAATTAATACTCCTCAGCTAACTGTTATGGAGCCAACTACAGTTTATGGTATCTCAAAACAGGCAGGAGAGAGATGGTGCGAGTATTATTTTAATAAGTACGGGCTTGATGTAAGAAGCATTCGTTATCCCGGACTTATCAGCTACAAGACTGAAGCGGGTGGCGGGACGACTGATTATGCAGTTGAAATATTCTATGATGCTGTAAGTTATAAGAAATATGAATGTTTCTTGAAAGAAGATGCAAGCCTTCCTATGATGTTCATGCCGGACGCAATTGAGTCAACGATTAAACTAATGGAAGCTGATGCTGGTAAACTTTCCATCCATTCAAGTTATAATCTCGGAGGTATTAGTTTTAATCCGGCTGAGATAGCCGCAGAAGTAAAGAAACATATTCCTGAATTTGAAATTACATACAAACCCGATTTCAGGCAGAAGATAGCCGAGTCATGGCCGGCAAGCATCGATGACAGCGTTGCAAGAAAAGACTGGGGCTGTGAATATGAATATGACCTCGCAAAGATGACTGATGTAATGTTCAGGGAAATCAGCAAAAAATTAAACAAGTAGTTCGCGGGGCTGCTGTTATTTAGCAGCCCTTGTATTTCATACATGAGCTTCCTCGAGAAAATACCTCAACACAGAAAAGGACTTGTTTATATCTCAATAACTGCGTTACTGTGGAGCTCAAGCGGTCTCTTCATCAAGGTTTTAACAGCACTCAATGCATATCAGATTTCTTTTTACCGTTCAATAATTGCTGCACTAACAATATTTATTATTCTGTATATAAAGGACAAGAAGGTTACCTTCGAAACCGATAAATTAACTCTTCTTGCCTCTGTTTTTTATTCCGGTATATTAATTTTCTTTGTTCTTGCTAATAAACTTACTACTTCCGCAAATGCCATATTTCTTCAGTTCACTGCACCTATATACCTGTTGTTTCTTGAACCATTATTCCTGAAGACTAAATTCAGGAAAAAAGACCTTATAACTATTATTATCTGCATTAGCGGTATGTTTCTTTTCTTCATGGGTAAACTTGAGATTGGTAACATTTACGGAAACCTTATTGCAATACTTGCAGGTGTATGTTTTGCTTTGTTTTCTCTGTTTGTTAAATGGAAAAAAACGAAAGGAAGCGGGAATACAATTATAAGCGTAGTTTACGGTAATCTGCTTGTAGGACTTATTTGCTTTCCTTTAGTTTACGGCGAACTTGCCTTAACTTCAGCTGAAATGTACATATTACTCTATATGGGTGTTGTTCAGATAGGAATAAGCTATTTCATATTTAACATTGGGATAAAATATGTGTCTGCAACCGAGTCTATGATTATTGGAATGCTCGAAGCAATCTTTAATCCCATTTGGGTATTTCTTGGGGTTGGTGAAGTACCTGCACCTAAAGCAGTTGTGGGTGGATTAATTATATTTGCCGCTATTTTGTTCCATAATTTTATACCCGGCAGGAAAAACCACAGTGATAAATTAAATACTTACTGATAAAGAAATACTCCCTTCTCAATATTTTCAGTTAAATCACTTATAAAACGTGCCATCGGAATACCGTCAGTCACATCGTGATCCATTAATACAGTCATGTTTAAAATCTCTCTTATTTGAATCTCACCCTCAACAACCCACGGTTTACTGTTTATTTTACTTATTCCAAAACAAACAGGATGTACTGAAATAGGTATAAACCAACCGTTAATATTTCTTGACATTCCAATTGATGTCACTGCGGCATTTCCCATTTTATTATAAGCCAAATGAGGATGTTTCAGAATATAATTCCAGACTTTTCTTCTCAGAATTCCCGGGAGACTATAATATAGTTTCTCAATCCGTCCGGATTTTTTCTGCAGGACTATATCTTCATCTGTGAACTCTTTGTTTACCGCATCGTTAATCTGTTTTGTGATCGATTCAATACTGCGCTCGTTAGCTTTGTTTATCACCAGAGGAATAGGAACTTTATGACCCTCAATTGATTTTTCTACTACGATGGATATATTTATATCGTTAAAGATAATTACTTGCCGCTTTCCTTTCAGGTATGCTGCAACAAACTCATGCTTCTTCATCGTGTGGCCGATGACTTTAATCAGCCACGATAAAAATGATATCTTTTTATTTTCAGATTTAAGTATCTTTAATCTATTCCTGCTGCTCGTCACGTCAATTTCAATCATCGCCGCAACATGGTGCTTCAGTTTTCCGACTGTACCGATATCAATCGTTGCAAGTCTTGATTTAGGAAACTGTTTAGTTTTATGTTCAGCCATTATTGTAAAAAGATTATTCTAACAAGAAATTCATAACATAGTTTGCAAAGTCTTCAGGAAGCTGATACATCAATCCATGGCCGGTGCCTTCTACAACCGTTAAAATCGATGAACTTATTAATTCCGAAAGATTATATGAATTTTTATGCGGCACTACTTTGTCTTCACTTCCACAAACTATAAGCACAGGAATGTCAAACTTGTGCAGAAGTCCAGCCGAACCGCCCCCGGGTTTTAACCAGTCCTGAACTGCATCGTACTGTAATTTTACAGTCTCAGTATTATAGGGTTCTTCAACTTCAGGCAAATATTCCCATGGCTTGTTATGCGTCGAAAGCCAGCTATCAGGAAATAGTGTACCCAGTAATTCGGCCGGTGAAGAAGATGGATTTGACAGAATGCGGCTAATTTCTTCAGTCGGATTTATGGTGTCTGTACCGCCGCAATTTGTAGAATATAAAATAAGTTTGTTTACTCTATCTGCATGGTTGATTGCGAACATCTGGGCAACAAATCCTCCCATTGACCAACCGAGTATATTTGTCTTCCTGATGTTCAGCTTATTCATTATCATGTAAACATCATCTGCCAGAGT
>JBHELA010000038.1:0-2603 GCA_041859005.1 Ignavibacteria bacterium | reverse complement strand
TTCTGACAGGTTTAAAGATAATATTTGCACCTGAAAAGCCGATAGACCCTGAAAAGAATCCTGTTATAAAATTGTTTAGAAAATTCTTTTCCGTTACACCGACAATTGAAGGTCAAAAGTTCTTTATCCGCAAAGAAGGAGTTTTATACGCAACTCCGTTAATGGTCGCGCTTCTTTTCATAGAAGTATCGGATATAATTTTCGCAGTTGATTCCGTCCCTGCAATCTTTGCAATCACAAAAGAACCATTGATTGTCTTTACATCGAATGTATTTGCAATCCTTGGCTTAAGGGCGCTCTATTTCATGCTTGCGGGAGTAATACACAAATTCAAATATTTAAAATACGGACTTGGAATTGTTCTTGTATTTGTGGGTTTAAAGATGGCATGGTTAAATGAAGCTTTTGGAGGGAAATTTCCTATTACATGGTCGCTGTTGATTATAGTTACCATTATAGGAACATCAATTTTAATATCATTATTTAAAAAACAGAAAGGAGATAAAGATGCTTTGCCCGGTATGTAAAGTCGATTTATTATTAAGCGAAAAACAGGGTATTGAAATAGATTACTGCCCTAAGTGCAGAGGAATCTGGCTTGATAGAGGCGAACTCGATAAGATTGTCGAAAAATCTGCCGATGTTGAAAATAGTTACAGAATGAAAGAAAGAGACACTAATACTTTTTATAAAGATGATGACGATAAATATAAATCACATGGATATAAAAAGCATAAAAGGAAATCGTTCCTCGGTGATTTATTCGACTTCTGATTATTATGTTCTCAATATGGATAAATAAATTAAACTTTAAGCAATATATGGAAAGACTAATTAAGCTTTTATCTATAGCAATTATATTTATAGCATTAATCGGATGCAACAAAGCCGACCAGAAGACGACGAGCAAAGATTCGAATGCAAAAAATACTACGGTGGAAGAAAAGAATGATGCAGTAAAAAATCAAACGGCATCCGGACTGGAGAATGCTGATGCGAAAACAAATGTTACGAATAAATCATACACGGATTTAACGGAATTCTGGAATGACTTTAAAAGGTACGCTCTGGCTGGTGATTATGATAATATAACTGAAATGACATATTTCCCGTTCTTGCATCAGTCAACAGAAATGAGCAGAAGTGAATTTAAAGAGTTCAGGTTTACGGAACATTTTCTTAAAGGAATGAAGACAAAGAAAACACCAAAACAGAGCGAGATGATGTTCAGCGGATTTCAATCGGGAGAGTTGTACGAAGTTGATTATCAGGGTCAGGGATTATTCTTCGCAAAAGTGAATCGCGACTGGAAATTCATCGGCTTGCTGTATGGCGAGTAATAGAATGTAATCAAAAGGGGCTGTATTAAATACATGGGATAATTTTATAAATTATTCTTTTGTTTTGCTTTAGTCACTGTTTACTGTTCACAGTTCACTGCTTTTGATAGCTTGTCATCCTCGCGTGCATTTGGCGGGGATCTAATCAAGGATCTTTTTTCCTACTACCAGCCATCAGCTATTAACTATTAACTATTTACTATTAACTATTTACTGCTCTTCATTCACTATTCACTATTCACAGTTTACTATTCACTGCTCTCTACGAGCCACCACCTACGAGCTACGAGCTATCACGTACCAGCCATCAGCTGTTAACTATTCACAGTTTACTATTTACTGCTCTTCATTCACTATTCACTGTTCACAGTTTACTATTCACTGCTCTCTACGAGCCACCAGCTACGAGCCACGAGCTAATATCTACCACCTACGAGCCACCAGCCATGAGCAATCAGCTGTTTTCTAATAACTTTCTCACTGCTCTTAACAAACTATACCAAATTTGAAAATCACTGTATGATTCATCGGAAAAATCTAATTCTTTATCATCATTCCAATATAATCCTGTATAATTAACTCCATCCTCGTTATAACCTTTACAAACCAAAATGAAATAATTATCATTAAAGAACTTAGATAAATACAAGATTGGTTTAGCTATTCTTCTGTTAATGTTTACTGATACCATAATATTTATTCGGAACTTTATATTTCACAGGTCTATTCAGTATATAAATCAATTTTCTTTTCACCGGAACTTAATATAAATAAGATAACAAGGTTGAGCATTTACTTAAATTTAGAGTTATTTTTAATTTTTTACAATAGAAAATTGAGGGGAGTGACTTAACTCTGGGGAGGGTGTTCAGAGATTGAATAATTTCTTGTCTGTTTTTGCTTTTCTGATTATTCCTTTATTGAAAGTGAT
Organism: Ignavibacteria bacterium; assembly: GCA_041859005.1. Taxonomy (GTDB): domain Bacteria; phylum Bacteroidota; class Ignavibacteria; order Tepidaquicellales; family Tepidaquicellaceae; genus CAIKZJ01. Next base: position 332 of record JBHELA010000038.1, on the reverse strand, counting down.
GATATACAAATCGTCATCCTCGATTGAATAGAAATCTGAGTCGTTAGTGAATATGCATTTATATTTTGGGTAAAGTTTTACTACTTCATAGAGTAAGTGGTCGCCGAAGTCTATTTTTGTTCCTTCGAATGCGTCAAGAACATCTTTTGGAATTAAATGTCCATCTAAGATTTCAAAATTCTTTTTGAAGGGTTTTTTAAACTCCTTCAGATATAATTCCCAGGCTGCAAGAAATGTTGAATCATTCTCTTTCAAAATTTTAAAATCATCGGAGTCGAACGGAACAGACGATTTTTTAGAAATTCCACTTTTATAAATTTTATAAGAATTTA
>JBHELA010000008.1:0-7727 GCA_041859005.1 Ignavibacteria bacterium | reverse complement strand
CGATTACGTTTTAAGAGTACCCAAAACTCTTACACTTTTCGCACCTATTCTTAATGTTATACCTCTTCAGTTTTTATCTTATTATATAGCTGCTGCAAGAGGCTGCAATGTTGACCAGCCAAGAAATCTGGCAAAAAGCGTAACTGTGGAATAATAATTATTCGTTAATTTGTATATAATAAAAACGGGGCTGTATAGCCCCGTTTGTCTTTAAAAGTACTTAGATTTATTTTAGAAGCACCATCTTCTTAACTGCCATAAAGTCTTTACCTTCGTTGACCAGTATTCTTGCGAAGTATATTCCGCTTGCCATGTTTGAGCCGTTGAACTCGGAAATGTATTTTCCTGCTGATCGGAACTCGTTGTTAACGAGCATCTTCATTTCTCTTCCAAGTATGTCATATATAACGAGTTTCACCTTTGCATCTTTTGGCAGGTCGAAGGCTATCTTTGTAGTTGGATTAAACGGGTTCGGATAGTTTTGATATAACTGATATGTCTGAGGTATAAGACTATTTGTTGATTCCTTTGAGCTTTGCTTTCCAACTCCAAAGACTTTCTTTATGTCATCATTCATTATCTGAATATGATTCATGACAGTATTAGGCTTCTTTATCTTAACTGTTTCTTTTATCTGTTTCATTACTGCAAGCTCTCTCGCAGCTTCGTTCTTTTCCGATGTGCTCTTTGAAGATTCAAGCGTCTTTTCGAGTGTTTTTACTTTCTCTTCTTGTTTTGACCTATCATCTTTTGTAGTGTTCTTTATTTTCTCGTAGAATATTTTTGTCGTTTGTTCGCTTGTTCTTGTGTTTGAGTTTTTGTTTGAATTTATATCCCTTTTTGACATTCGACTTAATAGTGTACTGCCGGAGTGTTTAGTTCTTCGCCTGTTTGTTCGTTATCACCTTGAATACTTCCTCCCGTCCCCATAAGAAGATATGTTGCTGCATAATCCCATGATGCAACGAGTCCTTCATAAGTATAGGGATTCTGTGTCATTATGTATTGAAATCCCTCGAGGGCAGACTGATACTGACCGAGTTTTACTTTACACTTCTGTATGAAGTAAAATGCACGTTTTATGAGGCTTGGGTTTTGTGTGTTATTGGATATCAGATTTTCAAGATATGTCTTGGTCAATCCTATTTTTGTACTGTCAAGGTTCAGTGATGCCATGTATAGTTTCTGTACCATTCCAATGCTTTCAAGACTGTCGGGATACTGTGTTAGTATCAGTTTAGAGTTAGTTTCTACAGTTTGATAATTTCTCTTTCTGAGATTTATGTTTACCGTGTCTTTCAGACTTTTGTATATGTTTTCTTCAATATTTAAAGTTTTGTTCGGGTTAAATCCGCCTCCCTCTCCTCCTGATTTGTAATAAACAGTATCAGGAAAACCGTAAACATCAAAAACTACAAAGTCCTGAGGAGGTGTCAGATCGCAGAAGTATGGTTCAAATAGGAAATTAATCATATTCCCATCCGACATTACATCATGTACAGCCTCTATGTTCGTAATGCTGTCTTCGTGGAAGCAGTTTTTATATGCCATTACATAAGCAGATCCATTATCGATCATCGTTCCTGTCAGATGTTTTGAATAATCTGTCTCGTCAATATCGAATTCGTTATTGCCGCAATCTATGTCAAAAAACGAGTTATCTGTGTAAATATTGCTTGAAGAAGTGCCGTAGTTTCTGATGTAATTATAACCGCCAAGGTAGAGTCCTGAATTCGGACCCATTGATACCTCGCTTCCTGCAAGACATTGAATTCCTTTTGAATTATTCGCGCCAAGTATTAGATTACCGTAAAGGTCAACTGTTGAAATTGATGCAATTATCGTATTAGCAAAGTTTAAAAATGTATTGTTCTTTATAGCTCCTCCTGTTACACATGTCAGCATCAATGCACTTGAATTTTCGTTTTCTGTGTAAAAATTGCACCATTCAATAATTACCGGCAGTGTTATTGAAGCATTCGATGTTATGTTTATTGCGTCACAGCCGCTTGTATTCATGTCAAAAGTACAGTTTCTTATGTTTAATGACCGTGGTATATTTCTGTTAGCAGTATATACTGCCTGAACAGCCCCTGAGTTATTCTCAATATTGAAATTTATTCCTCTGAGTTCTGTATTTTGGCAATTTGATATCATAATTGCTTTTGCTGTATTGCTGTCTGTTATTTCACTTATATCTGTATTGTATATTTGTATGTTCTGACAATTTGAAAATAAAAGGCCGTTCCATCCGTTTGTATTTTCTTTTCCGCACAGTGTTACTGTGTTCTCTTCAGTGCTGTCTTGCCCGCATTGAAAGTTACCACCGTTCATTTCTATTCCTGATGCCTCAGAAAATGTTATAAAGGTAGAAGGAGATATTATAATGTTATGTCCATTGCCATACACCATTCCATTGCATGTAAAATTTGTGTTTATGTATTCATCGCAGACCAGCATTCCTCCTTCCTGCATTACGGGAGCGATCTTATATATTTTCCCTTCACCCGGTTTGTATTTGCCAAGTGAAATAGAATTGAGTTGACGTTTATCAAAAGTTGCAATTAAAGAGTCATTTCCTAAATCATATATTTTCCAGTTATTGAATCCTGCAAACTCAGATGACAAAGAATCCAAAGCAATTGTTATAAATCTTCGTCCACTGCAATCATCATCACCAGGTGTGCATCTGCGATTCTGTATCATAAAATATCCGGTATATTGTTCGTTATATTTTTTAAACGTAGTCGCTTGTACGTATGTTTGTGATGGCGTTTCAATATTTGTTGAAGGGTCAGTTTCATAACATGGTGGATTTGGGTTCTGTAAAGCTGTTATAATATTATCAAAATAAGTAGTGGTTAAAAAATTACTTCTTTCATCTGCTTTCCTGTATATACATGTTTTAGTTTCTGTAGGGTCGAAACTTAATACATGAGGACCCCATTTTTGCAATTTTGCATTTAAATACTTTAGACCTTCAAATTTATTCTGTCCGTAAACATTTTGTGTCCTTGGAATATACCCGGGTAAGTCAGTGATACCTATGGAATATGTTGTATCATTTTTATGTTCAGAATCATAAGCAAAATACATTATGCCTTTTGAGTTATAAGCCAGTGCTAAACATGCTTCAAATTCAAGTTCTTGATTTGTGGGTTCTTTAAGTTTATGACCTGTATTATGCCATCCGTGAGCCTGCAATCCATTAATCATTTTAAAACCTACTTTTGATAATTCAGACATTTTACTAAAAACATAGATTAATCCCGTCCCGTTTAATTGATTTTCCGAATTATCCTGAAGCCAGGTGTCATAATATCCGGATGATGCAGGGTGTGAAAGTAAACCCGAGTCTACATCATAATCGTTTGTTGATAAAGAACTTGGGTGATAAGAAGAGTTTTCGCCCGTTTCCCACCCTTCAAGTGAATATGCACCCATTACCATTGTTCTGACATCAAAATCATCATACAAATATTCTTTCAGTTGCTGAGAGGTCAATTGAACATTCCAGCAATCAGGAATATGAGCTTTGAAAAGGTCATAATTAAGAAAATTAACCAGTTCATTCTGATCCCCGGAGCCTGCCCTTACTTGATTATTCAAAGTCTTTATCATCGGGAAGTGACTCATCTGGCATTCCTCAAAATAGAAGTAATTTGGAATTGGGTTTTGAGAGACATAATTTCTATTTGCCCAGGTTATTTCAGCGTCTACTTTATCTATCCATCTTTGCTCTTTCAAAGTCAAATATTGATGAGCGGGTCTATTTTCAATTCTCACTCTATCTAACCATATATCACATTTCCCGGTCCAGTATATTTTTATGTCGCAAAGACAAGTAAAATCCCAATTAAATGTATTTCTATCATCTGCAAAATTATGGATTTGGTTTTGGGGAATATCAATATAACTTGAATCGCTGGAACTACTGAAATAAAATGATTCTCTATAGTTACCATCATAAGTACCTATTCCCTGTTGTTTAAAATCACTTACCATTAACGGTATTTCTTTCTCGATATTACCATACCATCCTGTAACTACGATTCTACATACTACATCACTATCGTGTGCAACATTTGCCGCATAATTTGAGTCTATTCTTATTTTTGGCATTACATACCATTCATAAGTCGTATCATTCATCCATGTGTTTGACAGATTAAATGACATTTCTCTGTTTGCTCTCAAACCGGAATCTATTAATATATCGCCGCTTATATTGTTATAATTACTAATTGGCAGCGCACAGTGTTTTACTTTGGTTTCAATGTTATGTTCTGTATCATAAACATCAGATATAGTATAATGGGAATTGTATACAACCGCAGAGCTGTCATATGCATAATACCAATATCGGCTGGCACCAAAATTATTTTCAATTTGCTCACACTGGTAATCTATTCTTTGTCCTCATATCAAATATTCAAATATTGGTCTGTTCATTAGTGTTCGCATATTATGACCGTTATTATTTGAATCTATTATTTTTTTAACAAATTCCATATATAAATTTATATTTTTATTGTAATGGTCGTCAGTATTATCATACCAACCCCATTCAGGACCTGAATAGCTGTGCCAGGTATTAAATTTATAAGCACTCTGATACTGATAGCTAATATCTTTAGCGTTAAAAAAAGCACCAATAATGAACTGACTGTCAGGTACTGGCGTTATTATTGTGTTTGAATTTCCTTTTTCGTTTAAATTCGGGTTATTAAACTGTGCGGCTAAAAATAGCGTAATTAATGTAAATAATACAAATAGGTTTACACCTAAATATTTTATGTATTTCATAATTTTTTAGATTAATGTTTTAAAATATTTCTATTTAAAATGATTTTGGAATCTTATCATTTCACGTACATCATTTTCTTTGTATCAACAATTGTTCCATTTACAATCATCGAATAGAAATATATTCCGCTTGTATATTTAGTAGGATTGAATGTAATTTTATAACTTCCTGCTTGTAATCTTTTGTTTACTAATTCTTCAATCTCTTTTCCTGTGACGTCAAAAACCTTAATTCTAACATCACCGGATTTAGATAAATTGTAACTAATAGTGGTCGATGGATTGAACGGATTCGGGTAGTTCTGGATTAACTGATAATCGGATATTAATATAATTTGATTATTACTAATACCGTTTACTATTCCACCAGTGTTTGTATGAACACCAGTATTTAATATAGTATTATATGACCAACCAGTTTTGTCACTTACAAAATTGATATAATTATACCTTCCAATTAAAATTGAAGTATCGGGTAATTGATATCCCCAATTTAAACCTCCATTAGTAGTCTTACATATAACACCATAGTATTTATTGTTACTAATAATATTACATCCAACAAACCATAGCGTATCTTTGTTTATTATAGATATACTATTGCAAACAAATGAATAAGTTACAGGAGGTATTTGCCTTACCCAGGTTAATCCACCATCAGTAGTTTTCTTTATGCTATTACCATTTCCTTTCCAACCTATCAAAGAATCATAAAATTTAATACCAACAAAATCACTATCATTCAAATTCGTCCAGTTAAGCCCGCCATTTGTCGTTCTGTAGGATTGGGGATGTTGAAAATCGATACAGGCAAATCCGAGATTTTTATCATACATATATATTTTTTTAGGGTTGTAATTTGGACCATTATTCCAGATATTTTGCCAGTTTATTCCACCGTTCGTAGAACGATATACCCCACCCATTAATGGGTCATAATCAGCAAGTAGAACAGTATCGGGATTTATAACAGCCATATCATCACCACCCCAAGGTGTAGTTAGTATGTTCCAATTTAAACCATTATTTGTAGTTTTTATAAAATCAAAATAATTGGTTGAAGCATACCCAATATTATTATTTGGGAATTGTATCTTAGTGAACAAAACGGTAGTTGATGGGGAATTGTAAGTATAAACAATATTCCAATTATCTCCACCGTTAGTAGTTTTTAATATATATGCCTGTAAAGAGGAATTAGTATTTGTCACTGCAAATCCCGTAAGACTATCGAGGAAAGTAATATCTTTAATAGTACTTCCATTCAGATTGGGAAAATACTGTTGATACCAACCCATAGTATTCTTATCCTGAAATCCTGCTGCGGATAAGAATAACATAACCAATAGAACTATCAATCCCTTAAGGACTCTCGAAAAGGCGGTATGGAGTTTCATAATATATATGTTTTTAGAATTCTCAATTCTCTAGTAAACAATTGATTCAAAATAGCTATTTATTTATTAACTTTAAATCTTACATTCAACGAAATTTTATTACATAAGCGAAATATATTCCTATCATAGAAGTCTTTCTTTCATCGGTCATTACTTACATCATTTAAAGTTTATTCAATTTCCGTTAACTTCTTTTATTGGGGGCTGACACATCATTAATTTTATAGTTTTACTATAATTTTATTTGAATCTTTCCGTGCTAGGGCGATTCACTCAGACTGTGCCAGTCCCTTTTTAAAATCATTATTGTCATATTTGAATCCTCTTAAGCTTTTTAAATAATTTAGTAAACTTTGTAAATAACTTTGTAAACTAAAAGACTTCTTTTCATTTTATTCCAGTTCTTATGGTCCTTTTATCATTTTGATACTCCTTTAAGTGGTTTATAAATTTATTATTTAAATTAATTCGTTTTCTATTTAATATGATTTTGGAATCTTATCATTTCACGTACATTCCCGATACACTTCGCTATCGAGGAAAGGTAGTATGAAGCTTCATAAGTTATTTGTTTTTTGAATTCTCAATTTCTTTAGAAAAACATAATCAAAATATATTTATATCTTTTAATCCTTTCATTCCTATTACTTTCAGTATTTAATTAAATCAAATGATTCCTTTTCGCATAATAGATATTCATAGCGGCATAGACGGAAATCACAAATTGTTCATATAATCTAATCAGGATAAGTTCTTGTGAAGGGATACCATGGCTGTAAGCATTGGAAGCAGAAATTAAGAATATTGCATTTCCCATTCTTGAGCCATAACTTGTTTGAGCTTTTGTTGGCATTTTTAACTCCTTTTCAATTTAGATGGAGATGAATGTTTGTTAGAACGTAATTATTTTATTCGTATTATTCAATTGAAATTATGAAAGGAAGAATTGTTAATGGAATTTTTGGCATGAAGAAAGATGATAACTTAAAACCTTTGTTAAAAAAGCTGCCCGGGTAAAAATCAGGGCAGCTTAATTATTTCTTTACTTTGTCTCGTATTATTTAACCAGCAGCATTTTCTTAACACCGCTGTAATTTCCTGCATGTATCTTGTAGAAATATACACCGCTTGGAAACTCCGAGGCATTCCATTTTATCGTATGATTTCCCGCAGTATATAATTTGTCTGTAAGTATTGAAACCTCTTTGCCTGATACATCAAATATCTTTAAAACAACATTTGATGATTCTTTAAGATCGAAACCTATATTTGTTTCCGGGTTGAATGGATTTGGATAATTCTGATAAAGCTCAAAGTTGTTAATTGTAACTTCATTGCTGCCGGTTCCCGTTATGGTTGATTTTAGCGGTACGTTGTAAGTTACTGCAGAATCCATGAAAACTTGAATACCGGTTATTGTTTTTGAATAATAATTAGGTGCGGTAAATCTCAATGAATATGTACCCGGAGCAAGCATCCTGTGATAGTCTCCGCAAACAGAATCGGAATAAATCCATGTCGAAT
>JBHELA010000081.1:0-4683 GCA_041859005.1 Ignavibacteria bacterium | reverse complement strand
TATTTCCTTTACCGTTATGTAATCATTTGTTGCAACGTTAAAATATGAAAATCCATTTAAATACTTAGTCTCTACCATCCTTATTGCATTTAAAACATCGGATACATAAATATATGATTTACTTTGCGATCCGTTTCCAAGTATTTCAAGCTCTTGAGGATTTATTATAAGTTTATTCAGAAAATCATAACCGACACCATGAGTCTGATTAGGACCGACTACATTGGCAAACCGAAATGCGGCTGCATTTAAATCAAACATAAAACAATATGAACTTAGTAAGGCTTCTCCTGCAAGTTTGCTTGCTCCATAAGTAGATATTGGCACCATTGGAGAGTAATCCTCACCTGTCTCGATAAATCCGGCATCGCCGTAAACTCCGCTACCTGAGGCATAAATTAGTTTGTGTACATTATTACGTCTTACAGCTTCAATAATGTTATTTGTAAGATAGGTACCTTCCCAGAAATCAATATCCGGATGAGTTACTGCTTTTGAAATATCCGGATTTGAGGCAAAGTGATAAACACAATTAACTGACTTCATCGAATTAACAAGAAGATCAATATCTTTTATATCTCCTCTAATTATTTCGAGCCTGCTGTCGTTTAGTAAATCTTCAAGATGCCACATTTGACCTGATGAGAAATTATCATAAATGATGATTTTAGAATCAGTTTCTTCGAATAGAAGCTTTCTGGTCAAATGACTTCCTATAAATCCCGCTCCTCCTGCAATAAAATAATTCATCCTAGAAATACTTTCTCTTTATATATTTTAAATAATTTGTTGTCCCCATTCTAAAAGAAAGAGGTAAGAAAGAATGTAAGTATTGAAAATAATTTAATAAAACACCAATATAATAATTCGGATAGTCTTCTTTATACTCATATATCAGTTTAAGTATAGCTTTAGCTAATCCTCTTTGATTTCGCAAAGAATTATTCTGCTGAGCCATTTGATAAAATGCAAAGTAGTCTTTAAAATTATGCATTTTTCCCTCTTTACCCATACGCAAGAAAAAATCCCAGTCTTCAGCAAACTCAAGTTTTCTATATCCGCTGATTTTAATTGCAGTTTCACGTCTAAACATTACAGATGGATGCGACATTGGATTAGCAAAAAGTATTTTCCTTCGTATATCAGAGTCTTTTTCATTTTCAAAATACCTATATAATTCTTTTTCGCTTTCATCAATAACAATGACACCTCCACCTAATAAAACATATTCGGGATTGTTTTCGAAAAAATCTAGTTGAATCTGTAATTTATTTTTATTACACCATTGATCATCATCGTCAATTCTAGCTACATATTTTCCCTTTGCATTATATATTCCATAGTTTAAGAATTTTGCTATTCCAGGTTCATTGGTAACAGGAATTCTGTGATAAGAAATCCTTGAGTCAGTTCTAACTAGTTCGTTCATCATTTCTTCAGTTCCATCACTTGAAACGTCATCAATTACCAATAACTCCCAATTGCGATATGTCTGGGCAATAACGCTATCAATTGATTTTCTCAGCCATTTTAATCTGTTATAAGTAGGTAAAATTACACTTATCGTTGGTCTTTGAGGATTTGTATCCCTATTCATTTAATCAGTATATGATTGCATGTAATATTATTTGCGTAATATATAAGTTAGCCAAATAAGAATACTTATTCAACGCAAAAACACCTATAATATCAGTATTTTAGACGGAATGAAGCGTTATTTTTTTGATTTTCCGCTACAAATTCACTGAGTTTATATGCTTGAGCTAATAATTCCATATTACTAATACCTTCTTCAAGATTACAAGGTTTAATAATATCATTATTATCCGGGAATAACAAAGCCTTTGTTTCTTTGTAAAAAACATCTTCACCGTCGGATTCGCATACAAGAATTTCTGAGTCTTTCTGGTTCTTTGCATTTTGCCATCCCCATCTATTTCCAGTAATATATTTTTGTTTGCCGTAACTTCTATTTCTGCCATCTACGATTCCGTATCCATCATGACCATTAACCTCAATTCTGAATGTACTTTTCCATTTAACTATAGATATTTGCATGTTGACAATACAGGAACCACCATTAAATAATAAGTGACATTCCTCTTCAATTCCTGTATTCCAGAATCCGTTCCATAGCATCCCTTGATTCATTTCAAGTTTGTTCCCTGTCATAATTCTAGCCAAATCAATGAAATGTATTCCCGGATCAATAAGACAGCCTCCACCAGCTTTAACGGGGTCTAGCTTCCACCCCTCTGTAATATTTGGACTACAGCCATGACCTAGTATAAAGTTTATTGAAATTAATTTACCGAATTTATTCTCAACAACGTCTTTTAATAAAGCATTAACACCATCAAAGAACCTGTAATTAAATCCTACCCATAAATCATTTTTATTTTTGCAAAGGTTGTATAATTCTTTTGCTTCTTCCAAATTCCTGCCAAGTGGCTTTTCAATTAATACTTTCAAATTATTCTCCAAGGATTTCTTAGCTAAATTAACTGCAATATCATGGGGAGTGGCAATAAAAACCCAATCAGGATTTTCATTCAGGAGCTTGTCAAATACAGTAAAAGTGTTTACACTGTATTTATCGGATAAAATCTGTAAGTCTTTACTATACGGATCATGAATACCAATTATTTCAATATCATACCCTTCTGATCTCAGTCTTTCAAGAGCAAGAAGTCTTTCTTTTCCAATTAATCCTAAACCAGTTAAACCTACTTTCACTTTTCTATCCTCCTGAGTTTAAACATACTATTACCAGATAACTCCTTACTTGTGTTAAGGTATTCTTTCCATTCATCTCTAACATGTACAAACGAACCTGAAAAATTACATTTATCAGAAAGAATAAATTCCTTCACAAAATTTGTAGGCTCTGATATGTCTACAGTTGTTTTTACCTCAGCTCCGAAAGATCTTACCTTTTTTAACATATCAGTTTCAACAGCACCAGGTGCAAGTGCTGCTATTGCAAAATCACCTTTATCTTTTAAAGCTTCAGCAAAATTTTCTACTGTCCTTACAACGGCTGTTTTTGAAGCAGAATATGCAGAGAAAATAGGATAAGCATATGCAGAACCACCACCTGAAAAAGCAACAATCCTTCCATATTTGTTTTCCATCATTCTCGGGAGTAATGTCCCCAAAACATTAAAATTACCTGTAAGATTCACATTAAAAACTTCACTCCATTCCTTTGCATCAAATGCTGAGACATTAAATTTGTTCCCAAGAACGGATGCTGCAAGCACAACACCAATTTTTCTGTAATTATACTTTTTTAACCATTGATTTAGTTTCGCAGTTGTTGCATTAAAATCCGCTAAATCAACCGTTATAATATCAGCTGCCGAATTATATTTCTTTACCTCTTTCAACGTTTCTAAAACCGAATCAGATTTAGAGATACATAAAAGAGGTACATTATTTTTAGCAAACTCTATGCAGACAGATCTTCCAATTCCGCGTCCTGCTCCGGTTACTACTACAACATCAGGTTTCATAATGATTTTAATTTCGAATTAATTTAAATTATATAAAGTATATTTAACAATAAATTCAATACAACTTGGAAATATATATAATTATTATTCATAACTATTAAAAATGATAAGAAAGACTAACGCCCCTTAAAAATATTTCACAAGCCGTATTTTGTTTATTCAACTAACTAAAATATTAATTAGTCATGGCAAAAATAATACTTTTAGGTCAAATATTTAATAAACTAAATCGTAACCTATTTAAAATAATAACGTTCCAATATGTGTGTAAATTTTAAGTCTCCCTATTTTCTTCTCTCATACTTTAGCTTTTGGACTCAAGATGCTACTTAATTTCCTTATTACCTACTTTCTATTATAACCGCATATCTCGCAAAACGCATCGAGAATCTCTGTCTTTTCTAGTTTATCTGAGAGATTGTATCTCAATTCAATTTCCTCGTAAATCTCCATTTTTGATGCCTTTGTCATAAAAAGTAGCCTTTTTGTGTCTTATAATACGGTTACATCACTTTTGACGCAACGACTATATTTTAACATCTCTGAGTTACATTATTTAAGATGCAATGCGCTGTTCAACAAATAGGATAAATAAAATGTGACATTTTTAATAAGAATAAGAGATTCAACAGGATTGAAAAGTTACAAAGAAAAATGAGCTTCCGGAAAACAAATATCAGGACATCCTGCTAGATTAGATAGTAATGTTGGAAAACAAAGTAACCAGGAATAAATACAACAATATACTACGCCATGTCTCTATATATGTTTCAAAGAATAATACATCAATTGAGTTATTAACGAACAATTTTACTTGGACAACTGTGCATAGAATTTCTAATGATATATCAATATATCTTTTTCTGAATTACTTAATTCAGTATAACTGCATTGATTATTCTCCGCATCTGAAATAATTTAGAAAAAACAGAAAATTATGTTATATGAAAATCTAGTTTATGAAGATGATTCCGCTTATGTTTTTGTAAACGAACTTGATTCATCGCAAAATCAAGTTATTGTAAAATATAAAAATCCGAGAAATTCAGAAAATAGATTTATAACTTTTTATCCGAAAAGTATAATATCCCAAATTGCTAAAGTGAAAACACCAGCTTGGCTGGAAGATGAAATAAACGGAGAGGAATCAGAGGTTTATCTCAAACTT
>JBHELA010000273.1:0-3160 GCA_041859005.1 Ignavibacteria bacterium | reverse complement strand
CAGTAATCTTCACTTGTGCGCTTCTCGGCAAGCTGTATCTTATTATCGTACTTCCGTTAAAAGGATTCGGGAAATTCTGAGATATATTGAAGTCATCAGGTGCATTGACTATATAATCACAGTTCTTTTCAACGTCATTCGACAGTCCCGATTTAAAGAATGTTCTCGATGAATGCGCAAGTGATTTTAACTTTGTAACAGAATTTGGATTTGTGTTTCCTTTTGCTAACATTTGAGCAAAGTAAACATTCTGCGTGTCGCCCGGCATAATCTTTAGGTTATCTGCTCCCGTTCCTACTAAAAATTTAACGTCATGTCCTGATAGTTGAACAACTGCTCCCGTATCCACTCCGTTGCAATTGAATATAAACCCCTTGCTCGGTGTCCAGCCCGTATTCGTTTCAGGGTCTCCTGAAAATGCAAACTTTGTTTTTCTGTAAGGTGTATATGTAGGATCAAGAAAAGTTGTTCCGTCTGTTTTATAACCCTTCATATAATTATATGCACTTCGCGGCTCACCGTTAGCTTCTCCCTGACACTGGTACTGTATATCACTGAAAGTGAATGCCGTCATTCCAAGCGTATCCCCCGTAGTTTTATTAAAAGGTCCCTGCAAAACCTGAACACCGTAAGCTCCGCAAACAAACGAATTATTTCCATTCCAGTTATACCCTAATCCAAGCAAAGTATCGCAGCCGGGATAATCGCTGTTGGAACCTCCGGAAGGTAACGGTGAATCAGGGTCTGCAAAAAATCCAAAGTATGTACTGTCCCATGTATTTTTGCTCTTGTTAACTATTTGATATCTCATGTACTGTACATCAGGTAAATAAATCTCATATGCCCATACCGTAAGACGTACTTCCGCTCCGAATATCGGATTATTAATACCCCCGCCGAATCCGTTACCGGCGCTTCTCTGGCTTATATCTCCGTCAGCAAATGCAACAAACAGCGTCTGTTTTGCATCAGGTACTCCCGGTCTGTCTATGCCGTCATCATAAAAGCAGTTGTTGTTCAGGTCTTCATAAGGCGCTCCGAATGGTACCATCTTGTACCAGTTTGCGTAGTCAGGATTCGTCCATGAATTATCAGTCTTGCTCACTTTATAAATTTTCATATCAGCATTGGTCTTATATATCGAATCAGTAAAATATCCAGGTGCGTACTCGCCGCTGTACGAAGCCATACACTGCGCAAGTTTCCCGTTTATTATTGCTGATATATTGAAACCTGCGGTAAAGCAATACGATTTCATTGAATCCGCTGCCCAGAATAATCCGGCTGTATTTCCGCTCGTTGTGTTTTGATTAAGTATTCCCGTGTTCTGAAAGTAATTGAAAATATTATTTCCTGTAAAATAAACCCTTTGAATTACGACAACATCGGGTGAAGACTGTGAATAAGAAACCGTATTGAGAGAAATAATAATGGCAGCAACCATTACCTTAAATATTAGCTTATTCATAATATTTAAAATTTATTATTTTAAAAACTAATTATCTTACATATTTTAATCAACATTCTCTGTAAAAACAATATACTTATTCGTTCTTACAGATATTGAACATAATAATATCTTATGCTATTATTAACAACAATTTTATTCAAATTCAATATTTTTAACCTGATCAATTAAACCATTGCATATCAGCAATTGTCTATTTAATATCAAATTAAGCTAAACATTCAAAAAATGAAGAAATATTGGATTTTATCAGTTTCTGTGATGTTATCATCACTATTTGCTGTTATCTTTATCGGTTGTGGAAATGACGTGGTTGAATCTGAAATGACAGACGATGAGTTTATCAGATATGTTGTAAGCAGCGGTTATGATAACGATTATAACAACGATGACAATCTTGTCTCTCAGGATATTGAAGATTTGAATGACGAAGGCGCATTATTTAATGATAATGAACCGCCAACTACGTCATCCTATGACTCTCTTTATAAATGGGGCAGAATTATCACCGGTGTTAACAGAAACACAGAAATTACTAATGAGGGTGACTCACTTAAAAATGTTGTTGTTAATACAACGTTAAACGGAAACATCATTATTATCGGATATATTGCAAATGTGATGGATACCACCATAAAACCATTTACGAAAAATACATCAAGAAAAGTTGTATTCAAAAGAATAGCGAATACTGACAAACCAAGAAGAAATTGGAGATTGTATAAAGTCTCTTGCCTGGATGGACAAACAACACAGCCAGAGCTTGGTAGTTCCAAAGTCAGAATTGACAAAATTGAGATTTATAGAAATGGAGAACCCAATCCTTCTTACACATTAACCGGTCCCGATTTCAACAACATTATCTTCGTAACAAAATTATTTGGCGGAGCAGGATTATTGCAGTTAGACAGAAACGAAGTTATTAAAGCTAAGGTCTATACAACTTCTCAAATGACAGAAATAGATTATGTGGCATTTCATTCTTCTAAAAGAGGATTCGGACACAAAAGAACTCTTTTTGATTTTGAAAGTCAGACAGGAAGCGGACCATACAACAGGATTTTCTCAAAAGATTTAATTATCAACGGGACTCATAAGTTAGGCGCATATAACGCTCATTTCTCCGCCACTACCCACGAATCCTTTTACGAAGATGACATCAGCAAGTTTGCATCCGATGTTGTGGGCATTCCCTTTAAAGTTACAAGATAGATTTTATATAAATAAGCATTGAGAAGCAGGATATAACCTATCCTGCTTTTAAATTTTTATATATTCAATAATCTTTACAAGCATATCATTAACAATAACCTTAATTCTGCATTTTGGTTTTATTCCGGTTTCTATAAATAGTAGTCTGTTTTGTCCGGACGATAATCACTCATAGCAGTTTATCAGAGCCTCTTTTCTGTATTCTATATTATTCTTTATTTATATAGTTTGTTATTATATTATGAAACTAATTCTTAATTCAAATAATGACCCCACAGTCAACCTGGCGCTCGAGGAGTATTGCGTCAGGAATCTCGATGTAGAAAATGAAATGTATCTTCTTTTTTACATTAACGAACCTTCTATAATAATAGGTAAACATCAGAATACAATCGAAGAAATAAACAAACAATATATTGATGAAAACGGTATTAAGGTTGTCAGAAGAATCTCGGGCGGCGGTGCCGTTTACCACGATTT